>NZ_VMLG01000022.1:34728-123018 GCF_013276565.1 Streptococcus sp. 53 | reverse complement strand
AATATTATAGAGCCTTTTAAAAACCAATGTAAGAAGCGAACTTATCGGCTACTTTATCTTTTAGATACAATCATAAAATAGTGGAATGTAAAAATTTTACAGTAATAAAGTTTATGAGGGAATAAGATATTGTAAAAATTGCTAAGGTTTGATACTATAATTGTATCTCAGAGAAAAAGTAAGAAGAATGAAAGGACGTGAACCTGTATGAAACATCTTATCACAGTTATAGTCTGTTCAATCTCTTTTCTTGTTCTATCAGCTTGCGCCAGTAAGAAAAAACTTATTCTTCCTGAACCTGAAACGATCTCTGTAATTTCTATTCAGAAAAAACTCTCTGATAATGTTAAAACAATAACCAAGAGAGAAGATATCTCAAAATTGATTGAGGAGATACAGAAACAGTCCAAATCTACCTCTTTGGAGAGTGTAAATGATCAACCGACAAATGTTAAAGATTACATCATTATCAAGTTTTATCATCAGAATGAGGAAAATGATAGTGTAGTCTATCTATATACTAAGAAGAAAAGACAGTATATTGAACAACCTTATGCTGGTATCTGGGAAGTAAATCCAGATATAGCTAATAGGATTGAAGAGACTTTTTCTAGTTGATTTATAGGACAAAAGAAAATTTTAGAGTCTTTTCTTGCATCATATTATAAACGGTAAATCAAAGATTTGCTGTTTTTATTTGCTTGAAATTAGATAAGGACTGAAAAAGATATCATTCTAACTCTTGTATTGGGATGTTAGAGTCTTCATTGAGTCTTGAAAATTTCCTGACTTTTTTCCTTTTTGGAAAACTTCAAAAATATGGTATAATGAAAAGATAAAGAAGTTGGGGGTAGAAGATGAACATTCAACAATTACGCTATGTTGTGGCCATTGCCAATAGTGGCACTTTCCGTGAAGCTGCTGAAAAGATGTATGTTAGTCAGCCGAGTCTGTCCATTTCTGTTCGTGATTTGGAAAAAGAGTTGGGCTTTAAGATTTTCCGTCGGACCAGCTCAGGGACTTTCTTGACTCGTCGTGGTATGGAATTCTATGAAAAAGCGCAAGAATTGGTTAAAGGATTTGATATTTTTCAAAATCAGTATGCCAATCCTGAGGAAGAAAAAGATGAATTTTCCATTGCTAGTCAGCACTATGATTTCTTGCCACCAACCATTACGGCCTTTTCAGAGCGCTATCCTGATTATAAGAACTTCCGTATTTTTGAATCGACTACTGTTCAAATCTTAGATGAAGTAGCGCAAGGTCACAGTGAGATTGGGATTATCTACCTCAACAATCAAAATAAAAAGGGGATTATGCAACGGGTTGAAAAGCTAGGCTTAGAGGTCATTGAATTGATTCCCTTCCATACCCACATTTATCTCCGCGAGGGGCATCCTTTGGCTCAGAAAGAGGAATTGGTCATGGAGGATTTAGCGGATCTACCAACGGTTCGTTTTACTCAAGAGAAAGACGAGTACCTTTATTATTCAGAGAACTTTGTCGACACCAGCGCTAGCTCACAGATGTTTAATGTGACAGACCGTGCTACCTTGAATGGTATTTTGGAGCGGACGGACGCCTATGCGACTGGTTCTGGATTTTTAGATAGTGATAGTGTTAATGGCATTACAGTTATTCGTCTCAAGGATAACCTAGATAATCGCATGGTCTATGTTAAACGTGAAGAGGTGGAGCTTAGTCAAGCTGGGAATCTTTTCGTAGAAGTCATGCAAGAATATTTTAATCAGAAGAGGAAATCATGAAAAAAAGAGGAATAGTGGCAGTCATTGTATTGCTTTTGATTGCGCTGGATCAGTTAGTTAAATCCTATATCGTCCAGCAGATTCCACTGGGTGAAGTGCGCTCTTGGATTCCCAATTTCGTTAGCTTGACCTACCTGCAAAATCGAGGGGCAGCCTTTTCGATGCTACAAGACCAGCAGTGGTTATTTGCTATCATTACACTGGTCGTTATGGTAGGTGCCATTTGGTATCTACATAAACACATGGAGGACTCGCTTTGGATGGTCTTGGGCTTGACCTTGATAATCGCAGGTGGTCTTGGAAACTTTATTGACAGGATCAGTCAGGGATTTGTTGTGGATATGTTCCACCTTGACTTTATTAATTTTGCAATTTTCAATGTAGCAGATAGCTATCTGACTGTTGGAGTGATTATTTTATTGATTGCAATGCTAAAAGAGGAAATAAATGGAAATTAAAATTGAAACTGGTGGCCTGCGTTTAGATAAGGCTTTGTCAGATTTGACAGAATTATCACGTAGTCTCGCGAATGAACAAATCAAATTAGGCCAGGTCTTGGTCAATGGTCAAGTCAAGAAAGCTAAATACACTGTTCAAGAGGGTGATATCGTCACTTACCATGTACCAGAGCCGGAGGTCTTAGAGTATGTGGCTGAGAATCTTCTGCTAGATATCATCTACCAAGATGAGTATGTGGCCGTCGTTAACAAGCCTCAGGGGATGGTTGTGCATCCGAGTGCTGGTCATACTAGTGGAACTTTGGTAAATGCCCTTATGTATCATATTAAGGACTTGTCGGGTATCAATGGGGTTCTACGCCCAGGAATTGTTCATCGTATTGATAAGGATACGTCTGGCCTTCTCATGATTGCTAAAAACGATGAGGCGCATCTAGCACTTGCTCAAGAACTGAAGGATAAAAAGTCTCTCCGCAAATATTGGGCGATTGTTCATGGAAATCTGCCTAATGATCGTGGTGTGATTGAAGCGCCGATTGGACGGAGTGAAAAAGACCGTAAGAAACAGTCTGTAACTGCTAAAGGGAAACCTGCAGTGACGCGTTTCCACGTCTTGGAACGCTTTGGTGATTACAGCTTAGTGGAGCTACAGCTGGAAACAGGCCGCACTCATCAAATCCGTGTTCATATGGCTTACATCGGACATCCAGTCGCTGGTGATGAAGTCTATGGTCCTCGCAAGACACTTAAGGGGCATGGACAATTTCTTCATGCTAAGACTTTAGGTTTTACTCATCCGAGAACAGGTGAGACCATGGCATTTACAGCAGATATCCCAGAGATTTTTAAGGAAACATTGGAGAGATTGAGAAAGTAAGAATGAAAAAGAAATTAACTAGTTTAGCACTTGCAGGCGCTTTTTTAGCTTTGTCATGGTATGGAAATGTTCAAGCTCAAGAAAGTTCAGGAAATAAAATTCACTTTATCAATGTTCAAGAAGGTGGCAGTGATGCGATTATTCTTGAAAGCAATGGGCATTTTGCCATGGTGGATACAGGAGAAGATTATGATTTTCCTGATGGAAGTGATTCTCGTTATCCATGGAGAGAAGGAATTGAAACGTCTTATAAGCATGTTCTAACAGACCGTGTCTTTCGTCGTTTGAAGGAATTGGGTGTTCAAAAACTTGATTTTATTTTGGTAACCCATACCCACAGTGACCATATTGGAAATGTTGATGAATTACTGTCTACCTATCCAGTTGACCGAGTCTATCTTAAAAAATATAGTGATAGTCGTATTACTAATTCTGAACGTCTATGGGATAATCTGTATGGCTATGATAAGGTTTTACAGACTGCTTCAGAAAAAGGTGTTTCAGTTATTCAAAACATCACACAAGGAGATGCTCATTTTCAGTTTGGGGACATGGATATTCAGCTCTATAATTATGAAAATGAATATGATGAGAATGGAAATCTTAAACCTGTTTGGGATGACAATTCCAATTCCTTGATTAGCGTGGTGAAAGTCAATGGCAAGAAAATTTACCTTGGGGGAGACTTAGATAATGTTCATGGAGCAGAAGACAAGTACGGTTCTCTTATTGGAAAAGTTGATTTGATGAAGTTTAATCATCACCATGATACCAACAAATCAAATACCAAGGATTTCATTAAAAATTTGAGTCCGAGTTTGATTGTTCAAACTTCGGATAGTCTACCTTGGAAAAATGGTGTTGATAGTGAGTATGTTAATTGGCTCAAAGAACGAGGAATTGAGAGAATCAACGCAGCCAGCAAAAACTATGATGCAACAGTTTTTGATATTCGAAAAGACGGTTTAGTAAACATTTCAACATCCTACAAGCCGATTCCAAGTTTTCAAGCTGGTTGGCATAAGAGTGCATATGGGAACTGGTGGTATCAAGCGCCTGATTCTACAGGAGAGTATACTGTCGGTTGGAATGAAATCGAAGGTGAATGGTATTACTTTAACCAAACGGGTATCTTGTTACAGAATCAATGGAAAAAATGGAACAATCATTGGTTCTATTTGACAGACTCTGGTGCTTCTGCTAAAAATTGGAAGAAAATTGATGGAATCTGGTATTACTTCAACAAAGAAAATCAGATGGAAATTGGTTGGGTAAATACTGGAGGTCAGAATTATTATTTATCCAAGGATGGTTCGCTGCAAACAGGTTGGCTTCAATATAAGGGGCAATGGTATTACTTTGCTCCATCAGGGGAAATGAAAACGGGCTGGGTAAAAGATAAAGAAACCTGGTACTATATGGATTCTACTGGTATCATGAAGACAGGTGAGATAGAAGTTACAGGTCAACATTATTATCTGGAAGATTCAGGAGCTATGAAGCAAGGTTGGCTTAAAAAGGCAAATGCTTGGTACTTCTACAAGACAGACGGTTCACGAGCTGTTGGTTGGATCAAAGACAAGGATAAATGGTACTTCTTGAAAGAAAATGGTCAATTGCTTATGAATGGTAAGACACCAGAAGGCTATACTGTTGATTCAAGCGGTGCCTGGTTAGTGGATGTTCCGGTCGAAAAATCTGCTACAATTAAAACTACAAGTAATTCAGAAATAAAAGAATCGAAAGAAGTAGTGAAAAAGGATCTTGAAAATAAAGAAACGAGTCAACATGAAAGTGTTACAAGTTCTTCAACTAGTCAAGATTTGACTTCTTCAACTTCACAAAGCTCTGAAACGAGTGCAAACAAATCGGAATCAGAACAGTAGTAAAAAAGAAGGTTTTAGGGCCTTCTTTTTCCTATCAACTCTTTTCTATTTCCTGTTATTCATGTTATAATGGATAAATATGAATAATCGGAGTGAGACTATGAAATACAAACGGATTGTCTTTAAGGTGGGGACTTCTTCTCTGACAAATGAGGATGGAAGTTTATCACGTAGTAAGGTAAAGGCTATTACCCAGCAGTTGGCTATGCTGCACGAGGCTGGTCATGAATTGATTTTGGTGTCGTCGGGTGCCATTGCTGCCGGTTTTGGGGCCTTAGGATTTAAGAAGCGTCCGACTAAGATTGCTGATAAACAGGCTTCAGCAGCGGTAGGGCAAGGCCTTTTGTTGGAAGAATACACGACCAATCTTCTCTTGCGCCAAATTGTTTCTGCCCAAATTTTGCTGACCCAGGATGATTTTGTGGATAAGCGCCGTTATAAAAATGCCCATCAGGCTTTGTCAATTCTACTTAACCGTGGAGCGATTCCTATCATCAACGAGAATGACAGTGTCGTCATTGATGAGCTCAAGGTCGGGGACAATGACACTCTAAGTGCCCAGGTAGCGGCCATGGTCCAAGCAGACCTTTTGGTCCTCTTGACAGATGTGGACGGTCTCTATACTGGAAACCCTAATTCAGATCCAACAGCCAAACGCTTGGAGAAAATCGAGACCATCAATCGTGAGATTATTGATATGGCCGGTGGAGCAGGTTCTTCAAACGGTACTGGGGGCATGTTAACAAAAATCAAGGCTGCGACTATTGCGACGGAATCAGGAGTTCCTGTTTATATCTGCTCATCCTTGAAGTCAGATACCATGATTGAAGCGGCTGAGGAAAGCAAGGATGGTTCCTACTTTGTTGCTCAAGAGAAGGGACTTCGTACCCAGAAACAATGGCTTGCCTTCTATGCTCAGAGCCAAGGTTCTATTTGGGTAGATAAAGGGGCTGCAGAAGCTCTCTCTCAACATGGCAAGAGTCTCCTTTTATCTGGTGTTGTTGAAGCAGAAGGCGCCTTTTCTTACGGTGATATCGTGACAGTATTTGACAAGGAAAGTGGAAAATCACTTGGAAAAGGACGCGTGCAATTTGGAGCATCTGCTTTGGAGGATATGTTGCGTTCTCAAAAAGCCAAGGGTGTCTTGATTCACCGTGATGACTGGATTTCCATTACTCCTGAAATCCAACTACTCTTTACAGAATTTTAGAGGTAAACTATGGTAAGTACACAAGAACAATTTGAACAGGTACAGGCTGTTAAAAAATCGATCAACACAGCTAGTGAAGTCGTGAAAAACCAAGCCCTGCTAGCCATGGCTGACCACTTAGTGGCTGCTACTGAGGAGATTTTAGCAGCCAATGCCCTCGATATGGCAGCGGCTAAGGGGAAAATCTCAGATGTGATGCTGGATCGTCTTTATTTGGATGCAAGTCGTATAGAAGCAATGGCAACTGGGATTCGTGAAGTGGTTGCTTTACCAGATCCAATCGGTGAAGTTTTAGAAACCAATCAGCTTGAAAATGGTTTGGTTATCACCAAAAAACGTGTAGCTATGGGTGTTATCGGTATTATCTATGAAAGTCGTCCAAATGTAACGTCTGACGCAGCTGCTTTAGCTCTTAAGAGTGGAAATGCAGTTGTTCTTCGTAGTGGTAAGGATGCCTATCAAACAGCCCGTGCCATTGTCACAGCCTTGAAGAAGGGCTTGGAGACGACTACTATTCACCCAGATGTGATTCAGCTGGTGGAAGATACCAGCCGAGAAAGCAGCTATGCCATGATGAAGGCAAAGGGCTATCTAGACCTTCTTATTCCTCGTGGGGGAGCTGGTTTGATCAATGCCGTGGTTGAGAATGCTATCGTACCTGTTATCGAGACTGGGACTGGGATTGTCCATGTCTATGTGGATAAGGATGCAGATGAAGACAAGGCTCTGTCTATCATCAATAATGCCAAAACCAGTCGTCCTTCTGTTTGTAATGCCATGGAGGTTCTACTTGTTCATGTAGACAAGGCAGCAAGCTTCCTTCCTCGCTTGGAGCAAGTTCTAGTTGCAGAGCGTAAAGAAGCTGGGTTGGAGCCAATTCAATTCCGCTTGGATAGCAAAGCAAGTCAGTTTGTTTCAGGTCAAGCAGCTGAAGCACAAGACTTTGACACCGAGTTTTTAGACTATGTCCTAGCTGTTAAGGTTGTGAGCAGTTTAGAAGAAGCGGTTGAGCATATTGAAACCCACAGTACCCATCATTCGGATGCCATTGTGACGGAAAATGCTGAAGCTGCAGCTTACTTTACAGATCAAGTGGACTCTGCAGCTGTCTATGTCAATGCCTCAACTCGTTTCACAGATGGTGGCCAATTTGGTCTGGGTTGTGAAATGGGGATTTCAACTCAGAAACTGCACGCGCGTGGTCCAATGGGATTAAAAGAGTTGACTAGCTACAAGTATGTGGTTATGGGTGATGGTCAGATAAGGGAGTAAGAGATGAAAATTGGATTTATCGGTTTGGGGAATATGGGAGCTAGTTTGGCCAAGGCTGTTTTGCAGGCCAAGACGTGTGATGACATTCTTCTTGCCAATCGTAGCCAAGCCAAGGTGGATGCTTTCATTGCAGACTTTGGTGGTCAGGCTTCCAGCAATGAAAAAATATTCGCAGAAGCAGATGTGATTTTTCTAGGAGTTAAGCCTGCTCAGTTTTCTGAACTGCTTTCTCAATATCAGACCATCCTTGAAAAACGAGAAAGTCTTCTTTTGATTTCGATGGCAGCTGGATTAACTTTAGAAAAACTAGCAAGTCTTATACCAAGTCAACACCGAATTATTCGTATGATGCCAAATACCCCTGCTTCTATTGGTCAAGGAGTGATTAGTTATGCCTTGTCTCCTAATTGCAGGGCTGAGGACAGTGAGCTATTTTGTCAGCTTTTAGCTAATGCTGGTCTCTTGGTTGAACTTGGGGAAAGCTTAATAGATGCAGCGACAGGTCTTGCAGGCTGTGGACCGGCCTTTGTCTATCTCTTTATTGAGGCCTTGGCAGATGCAGGTGTTCAGACTGGATTACCAAGAGAAACGGCATTGAAAATGGCAGCTCAAACTGTGGTAGGAGCTGGGCAATTGGTCCTTGAAAGTCAGCAACATCCTGGAGCATTGAAAGACCAAGTCTGTAGCCCAGGCGGTTCGACTATTGCTGGCGTAGCAAGCCTAGAAGCGCATGCTTTTCGAGGAACGGTCATGGATGCAGTTCATCAAGCCTACAGACGAACACAAGAACTAGGTAAATAAGAGGTGGATGTGTCTGCCTCTTTTATGGTGGTTGATACTTTTCGAAAATCTCTTCAAACCACGTCAGCTTCCATCTGCAATCTCAAAACAGTGTTTTGAGCAACCTGCGGTTAGCTTCCTAGTTTGCTCTTTGATTTTCATTGAGTATGAAATGAGAAGACAAAAAGATTGTCACAAACCCCTATTTTTTTGATAGAATAGAAGTAGTAAAAAAGAAATGAGTTAGACATGTCAAAAGGATTTTTAGTCTCTCTTGAGGGACCAGAGGGAGCAGGAAAGACCAGTGTTTTAGAGGCTTTGCTCCCAATTTTAGAGGAAAAAGGAGTAGAGGTGCTGACGACCCGTGAACCTGGCGGAGTCTTGATTGGGGAGAAGATTCGTCAAGTGATTTTGGACCCAAGTCATACTCAGATGGATTCTAAAACAGAGCTTTTGCTCTATATCGCCAGTCGCAGACAGCACTTGGTGGAAAAAGTTCTTCCAGCACTTGAAGCTGGTAAGTTGGTCATTATGGACCGCTTCATCGATAGTTCTCTTGCCTATCAGGGGTTTGGTCGTGGCTTGGATATTGACGCCATTGATTGGCTCAATCAGTTTGCGACAGATGGCCTTAAACCCGATTTGACACTCTATTTTGACATCGAGGTGGAAGAAGGGCTAGCTCGCATTGCTGCTAATAGTGACCGCGAGGTTAATCGTCTGGACTTGGAAGGGTTGGACTTGCACAAAAAAGTCCGTCAAGGCTACCTTTCTCTTCTGGACAAAGAAGGAAATCGTATTGTCAAGATTGATGCTAGTTTTCCTTTGGAGCAAGTTGTGGAAACTACCAAGGATATCTTATTTGAGAGAATGGGCTTGATTAAATGAAACAAGATCAACTAAAGGCTTGGCAGCCAGACCAGTTTGACCGTTTTGTCCGTATCCTAGAACAAGACCAGCTCAATCATGCCTACCTCTTTTCAGGCTTCTTTGGAAGCTTGGAAATGGCGCAGTTTTTGGCTAAGAGCCTCTTTTGTACAGATAAAGTAGGTGTTTTACCATGTGAGAAATGCCGAAACTGCAAGCTGATTGAACAGGGAGAGTTTCCCGATGTCACCTTGATTAAGCCAGTCAATCAGGTTATTAAGACAGAACGCATTCGGGAATTGGTGGGACAGTTTTCTCAAGCAGGGATTGAAAGCCAGCAGCAGGTCTTTATTATCGAGCAAGCTGAGAAGATGCACCCCAACGCAGCTAATTCTCTGCTCAAGGTCATCGAAGAACCCCAGAGTGAGGTTTATATTTTCTTCTTGACTAGCGATGAGGAAAAGATTTTACCAACAATCCGCAGTCGGACCCAGATTTTCCACTTTAAAAAGCAAGAAGAGAAGCTCATCTTGCTCTTAGAACAAATGGGACTGGTTAAGAAAAAAGCGACTCTCCTAGCCCAGTTTAGTCAATCGCGAGCTGAAGCAGAAAAGTTAGCCAATCAGGCAAGTTTTTGGACCTTGGTTGATGAAAGTGAACGCCTGCTGACTTGGTTAGTGGCTAAGAAAAAAGAAAGTTATCTGCAGGTTGCTAAATTAGCCAACTTGGCAGATGACAAGGAAAAACAAGATCAGGTTTTACGGATTCTTGAAGTTCTCTGTGGACAAGATATCCTACAAGCAAGAGTAAGAGTGATTTTACAAGATTTGCTAGAAGCTAGAAAAATGTGGCAGGCTAATGTCAGCTTTCAAAATGTCATGGAATATCTGGTCTTGAAAGAAATATAAACTCAAAAATGAACGATAAAGAAAGGAAAGGGCTGTTTTATGGACAAAAAAGAATTATTTGACGCGCTGGATGATTTTTCCCAACAGTTATTGGTAACCTTGGCCGATGTGGAAGCCATCAAGAAAAATCTCAAGAGCCTGGTAGAGGAAAATACAGCTCTTCGTTTGGAAAATTCTAAGTTGCGCGAACGCTTGGGTGAGGTGGAAGCAGATGCTCCTGTCAAGGCTAAGCATGTTCGTGAAAGTGTCCGTCGCATTTACCGTGATGGATTTCACGTTTGTAATGATTTTTATGGACAACGTCGAGAGCAGGACGAGGAATGTATGTTCTGTGACGAGTTGTTGTACAGGGAGTAGGCATGCAAATTCAAAAAAGTTTTAAGGGGCAGTCTCCCTACGGCAAGCTGTATCTAGTGGCAACGCCGATTGGCAATCTAGACGATATGACCTTTCGAGCTATCCAGACCTTGAAAGAAGTGGACTGGATTGCTGCTGAGGACACGCGTAATACAGGGCTTTTGCTCAAGCATTTTGATATTTCTACTAAGCAGATTAGTTTTCATGAGCATAATGCCAAGGAAAAAATTCCTGATTTGATTGGTTTTCTGAAAGCAGGGCAAAGTATTGCTCAGGTATCCGACGCGGGTCTGCCCAGCATCTCGGATCCTGGTCATGATTTGGTTAAGGCAACCATTGAGGAAGATATTGCTGTTGTCACAGTTCCAGGTGCTTCTGCAGGAATTTCTGCCTTGATTGCCAGTGGTTTAGCGCCACAGCCTCATATCTTTTATGGCTTTTTACCGAGAAAATCAGGCCAGCAAAAGCAATTTTTCGACTTGAAAAAAGACTATCCAGAAACCCAGATTTTCTATGAATCGCCCCATCGTGTGGCAGATACGTTGGAAAATATGCTAGAAGTCTACGGTGACCGCTCGGTGGTCTTGGTTAGAGAATTGACCAAAATCTATGAAGAATACCAAAGAGGAAAGATCTCTGAATTGCTGGAAAGTATCTCTGAAACGCCACTTAAGGGAGAATGCCTTATCATCGTTGAAGGTGCCAGTCAGGATGTGGAGGAAAAAGACGAGGAGGACTTGTTCTTAGAAATCCAAGCCCGTATCCAGCAAGGCATGAAGAAAAATCAAGCTATCAAGGAAGTAGCGAAGATTTACCAGTGGAATAAAAGTCAGCTCTACGCTGCCTACCACGACTGGGAAGAAAATGACTAAACAGGGAAGTTTGCCTTCTTCCCTTTTTTTGTTATACTAGTAGAAGAAAAAAATAGAAAGATTTGTGGGAGTGAAAAAGTCCGGGGGACTTTTTCAGCCTGAGCCAGGAAATTCGAAAGCGAGGAAAGTCCGGGGGACTTTTTCAGCCTGAGCCAGGAAATTCGAGAGTGAGGAAAGTCTTGTGGACTTTTTCAGCCTGAGCCAAGAAACTCGAGAGCGAAGTAAGTCCTGTGGACTTTTTCAGTCTGAGCCAAGAAATTCGAAAACTCTTAAGTTTGATTGGCTTTTTCAATGTGAAATTTGTTTTCACACTCCCAAAGAGGTATTAGTGTCGTGTCTCAATCTTATATCAATGTTATCGGTGCTGGTTTGGCAGGTTCTGAAGCAGCCTACCAAATCGCAGAGCGTGGTATTCCAGTTAAACTTTATGAAATGCGTGGTGTCAAGTCAACACCTCAGCACAAAACAGAAAATTTTGCAGAGTTAGTTTGTTCTAATTCTCTTCGTGGGGATGCTTTGACAAATGCTGTCGGGCTTCTCAAGGAAGAAATGCGTCGCTTGGGTTCAGTTATCTTGGAATCTGCTGAAGCAACCCGTGTTCCTGCAGGAGGAGCTCTTGCGGTGGACCGTGATGGTTTCTCCCAAATGGTGACCGAAAAAGTGGCCAACCACCCCTTGATTGAAGTGGTTCGTGATGAAATTACAGAATTGCCGACGAATGTTATTACGGTTGTCGCTACTGGTCCTTTGACTAGTGATACCCTAGCTGAAAAGATTCATGCCCTTAATGATGGCGATGGTTTCTATTTCTACGATGCGGCAGCGCCGATTATCGACGTCAATACCATCGATATGAGCAAGGTCTATCTCAAGTCTCGTTATGATAAGGGAGAAGCGGCTTATCTCAACGCTCCCATGACCAAGCAAGAATTTATGGATTTCCATGAAGCCTTGGTCAATGCGGAAGAAGCACCGCTCAATTCTTTCGAAAAAGAAAAGTATTTTGAAGGCTGTATGCCTATCGAAGTCATGGCCAAGCGTGGCATTAAAACTATGATTTATGGACCTATGAAACCAGTCGGTCTTGAGTATCCAGACGACTATACTGGACCTCGTGATGGCGAATTCAAAACACCGTACGCGGTTGTTCAACTTCGTCAGGACAATGCAGCTGGTAGCCTCTATAATATCGTCGGTTTCCAGACCCACCTCAAATGGGGAGAACAAAAGCGTGTCTTCCAAATGATTCCAGGTCTTGAAAATGCTGAGTTTGTTCGTTATGGTGTCATGCACCGCAATTCTTACATGGATTCACCAAATCTTCTTGAGCAGACTTACCGTTCTAAGAAACAACCAAATCTCTTCTTTGCTGGTCAGATGACGGGTGTGGAAGGATATGTTGAGTCAGCGGCATCAGGTCTAGTAGCTGGAATTAACGCGGCTCGTCTTTTCAAGGGAGAAAGCGAGGCTATTTTCCCAGAAACAACAGCAATTGGAAGTCTGGCTCATTACATCACTCATGCAGACAGCAAGCATTTCCAACCAATGAATGTCAACTTTGGGATTATCAAGGAGTTGGAAGGCGAGCGTATCCGTGATAAGAAGGGTCGTTATGAAAAAATTGCTGAGCGTGCTCTTTCTGACTTAGAGGAATTTTTAACAGTCTAATTTTTTTCAAAGAATTGCTCATGATACTATAAAAATCTTAGAAATTATGATAAAATAGGTAGGATGAAAAAAGGAGAGTAAAAATGGCGAACCCCAAGTATAATCGTATTTTAATCAAGTTATCAGGTGAAGCCCTTGCCGGTGAACGTGGCGTAGGGATTGATATCCAAACAGTTCAAACAATTGCAAAAGAGATTCAAGAAGTTCATAGCTTAGGTATCGAAATTGCCCTTGTTATTGGTGGAGGAAATCTCTGGCGTGGAGAACCTGCTGCAGAAGCAGGAATGGACCGTGTTCAGGCAGATTACACTGGAATGCTTGGGACCGTTATGAATGCTCTTGTGATGGCAGATTCATTGCAGCAAGTTGGCGTCGATACGCGTGTGCAAACTGCTATTGCCATGCAACAAGTTGCAGAACCTTACGTACGTGGACGTGCCCTTCGTCACCTTGAAAAAGGCCGTATCGTTATCTTTGGTGCCGGAATTGGTTCACCTTACTTCTCAACAGATACAACGGCGGCTCTTCGTGCAGCTGAAATCGAAGCAGATGCCATTCTTATGGCTAAAAATGGGGTCGATGGTGTTTACAATGCCGATCCTAAGAAAGACAAGACAGCCGTTAAGTTTGAAGAATTGACTCACCGTGATGTTATCAATAAAGGTCTTCGTATCATGGACTCAACAGCTTCAACCCTCTCTATGGACAACGACATTGACTTGGTTGTCTTCAACATGAACCAACCAGGAAACATTAAACGTGTCGTATTTGGTGAAAATATCGGAACAACAGTTTCAAATAATATCGAAGAAAAGGAATAAGAAAGATTATGGCTAACGCAATTATTGAAAAAGCTAAAGAGAGAATGACCCAGTCTCACCAATCACTTGCTCGTGAATTTGGTGGTATCCGTGCAGGCCGTGCCAATGCAAGTTTGCTCGACCGTGTACATGTAGAATACTATGGAGTAGAAACTCCTCTTAACCAAATCGCTTCAATTACGATTCCAGAAGCGCGTGTTTTGTTGGTAACACCATTTGACAAGTCTTCATTGAAAGACATCGAACGTGCCTTGAACGCTTCTGATCTTGGTATCACACCAGCTAACGACGGTTCTGTTATTCGCTTGGTTATCCCTGCTCTGACAGAAGAAACTCGTCGTGACCTTGCTAAAGAAGTGAAGAAGGTCGGTGAGAATGCTAAAGTGGCTGTCCGCAATATCCGTCGTGATGCTATGGATGAAGCTAAGAAACAAGAAAAAGCAAAAGAAATTACTGAAGACGAATTGAAGACTCTTGAAAAAGACATTCAAAAAGTAACAGACGATGCTGTTAAACACATCGACGACATGACTGCCAATAAAGAAAAAGAACTCTTGGAAGTCTAAAAATAAACAGAAAACTCAGTTGGCATTGCTGGCTGAGTTTTATTCGAAAGAAGGAAATATGAATACAAATCTTGCAAGTTTTATCGTTGGACTCATCATCGATGAAAATGACCGTTTTTACTTTGTGCAAAAGGATGGCCAGACCTATGCGCTTGCCAAGGAAGAAGGTCAACATACAGTAGAGGATACGGTCAAAGGTTTTGCCTACACAGATATGAAGCAAAAACTCCGCCTGACAACCTTAGAAGTGACTGCTACTCAGGACCAATTTGGTTGGGGACGTGTCACAGAAGTACGCAAGGACTTGGGTGTCTTTGTGGATACAGGCCTTCCTGACAAGGAAATCGTTGTGTCACTCGATATTCTCCCTGAGCTCAAGGAACTCTGGCCTAAGAAGGGCGACCAACTCTACATCCGTCTTGAAGTGGACAAGAAAGACCGTATTTGGGGCCTCTTGGCTTATCAAGAAGACTTCCAACGTCTAGCTCGTCCTGCTTACAACAACATGCAGAACCAAAACTGGCCAGCCATTGTGTACCGTCTCAAGCTGTCAGGAACTTTTGTTTACCTGCCAGAAAATAATATGCTTGGTTTTATTCACCCAAGTGAGCGCTATGCAGAACCACGTTTGGGTCAAGTCTTAGATGCGCGTGTCATTGGTTTCCGTGAAGTGGATCGCACTCTGAACCTTTCTCTCAAACCACGTTCTTTTGAAATGTTGGAAAATGATGCCCAGATGATTTTGACATACTTGGAAAGCAATGGCGGTTTTATGACCTTAAATGATAAGTCATCTCCAGACGACATTAAAGCAACCTTTGGCATTTCTAAAGGTCAGTTCAAGAAAGCACTCGGCGGCTTGATGAAGGCTGGTAAAATCAAGCAAGACCAGTTTGGGACAGAGTTGATTTAGGGTGATTTATGAGAAAATCATTTTACACTTGGCTCATGACCGAGCGCAATCCTAAAAGTAATAGTCCTAAAGCTATCTTGGCAGACCTAGCTTTTGAAGAGTCTTCCTTCCCAAAACACACAGATGATTTTGATGAGGTGAGTCGCTTTTTAGAGGAGCATGCCAGTTTCTCTTTTAACCTAGGAGACTTTGACGCCATCTGGCAAGAATACTTAGAACACTAGCATGATTCACTAGGTTTGGGCTAGTAATTTCTCCACCCCTTTGCTATAATAAAAAGAAATAAAAGGATTAGAGAGGTTCTTTATTTGAAGGAACATTCAATAGACATTCAACTGAGTCATCCAGATGACCTGTTTCATCTTTTTGGTTCCAATGAACGCCATCTTCGTTTGATGGAAGAAGAGCTTGATGTTGTTATTCATGCTCGTACGGAGATTGTCCAGGTTTTGGGAGAAGAGTCTGCTTGTGAGGAAGCCCGTCAGGTTATTCAGGCTTTGATGGTCTTGGTGAATCGTGGGATGACCGTTGGCACGCCAGATGTGGTGACTGCGATTAGCATGGTCAAAAACGATGAAATCGACAAGTTTGTCGCCCTTTATGAAGAAGAAATCATCAAGGACAATACAGGGAAGCCTATCCGTGTCAAAACACTGGGTCAAAAACTTTATGTGGATAGTGTCAAACAGCATGATGTGACCTTTGGAATTGGGCCAGCAGGAACAGGGAAGACCTTTCTTGCAGTGACCTTGGCCGTGACTGCCCTTAAACGTGGGCAAGTCAAACGAATTATCCTGACACGCCCAGCGGTGGAAGCAGGAGAGAGTCTAGGTTTTCTTCCAGGTGATCTTAAGGAGAAGGTAGATCCTTACCTTCGACCTGTTTATGATGCCTTGTATCAGATTCTGGGAAAAGACCAAACGACTCGTCTCATGGAGCGTGAAATTATCGAGATTGCGCCCCTTGCCTATATGCGTGGACGAACCTTGGATGATGCCTTTGTCATTCTCGATGAGGCGCAAAACACGACCATCATGCAGATGAAGATGTTCTTGACTCGTTTAGGTTTTCATTCTAAGATGATTGTCAATGGAGATATCAGCCAGATTGACCTGCCACGTAATGTCAAGTCCGGTTTGATTGACGCTCAAGAGAAACTAAAGAACATTCACCAAATCGACTTTGTTCATTTTTCAGCCAAGGATGTGGTTCGCCATCCAGTTGTCGCTCAGATTATTCGAGCTTATGAACCAGTACCGGTTAAAAAAGAAGAGAGTGAAGAATTAGATCTTCAACCTCTATCTGAAGGATAGTTCTTTTGTACTTAAAGTTATCTCAATACTAAATCTATAGTAGATTGAAGCTAGAATAGTACGTCGTGACTGCTAAAACATTTCTAGAAATTAATTTGACTTTCCTGATTGATTTGTTTATATCTTATTTCAATCTACTATAAGTTTGCTTTTTAAATGTTTTATTCAATATCCTTGTATTAGATTAGAAAGGTTTCAAGTGGAAGAAACGTATGGAATCAATCTTTTTAAAACTAGCTCAGTATCCCATAGTCGAGACTGAGCGTTTATTGCTTAGACCTGTAACCTTGGATGATGCGGAAGAAATGTTTGCCTATGCCTCGGACAGAGAAAATACGCGCTACACTTTTCCAACCAATCAAAGCTTGGAAGAAACCAAGAATAACATTGCTCAGTTCTACTTGGTTAATCCCTTGGGACGTTGGGGAATAGAACTAAAAAGCAATGGCAAATTTATCGGAACCATTGACTTGCACAATATTGATCCTGTTCTTAAGAAGGCTGCTATTGGCTACATTATCAATAAAAAGTATTGGAATCAAGGATTAACAACAGAAGTCAATCGTGCTGTGATTGAGCTAGCTTTTGAGAAGATAGGGATGAATAAGTTGATTGCCCTTCACGATAAGGACAATCCTGCATCTGGAAAGGTTATGGAGAAATCAGGCATGCATTTTTCACATGCAGAACCATATGCTTGTATGTACCAGCATGAAGAAGGCCGAATCGTTACAAGAGTTCATTATGTCTTGACCAAGGAAGACTATTTTGCAAATAAATAAGCAGTTGAAAAGAAATTTTCGACTGTTTTTTCTTTCTCTTACGAATAATCTAAGAGAGGAGAAAATATGGAAGCAATTATCGAGAAAATCAAAGAGTATAAAATCATTGTCATCTGTACTGGTCTGGGCTTGCTTGTAGGCGGATTTTTCCTGCTAAAGCCAGATTCACAAACACCTGTCAAGGAAAGGAATTTGCAGGCAGAAGTTGCAGCTGTTTCCAAGGTTTCATCAACCGAAAAGGAAGTGAAGGAAGAACCGGTTGAACAAGATCTAATCACAGTAGATGTCAAAGGTGCTGTTAAAGCACCTGGAATTTATGATTTGCCGGTAGGTAGTCGAGTCAATGATGCTGTTCAGAAGGCTGGTGGCTTGACAGAACAAGCAGATAGCAAGTCGCTTAATCTAGCTCAGAAAGTTAGTGATGAGGCTTTGGTTTACGTTCCCACTAAGGGAGAAGAAGTAGCTAGTCAGCAGACTACTTCGGGGGCAGCTTCTTCAACAAGCAAGGACAAGAAGGTCAATCTCAATAAGGCCAGTCTGGAAGAACTCAAGCAGGTCAAAGGACTGGGTGGCAAACGAGCTCAGGACATTATCGATCATCGTGAGGCAAATGGGAAATTCAAGTCGGTTGATGAACTTAAGAAGGTCTCTGGCATTGGTGCTAAAACGATAGAAAAGCTAAAAGACTATGTTACAGTGGATTAAGAATTTCCCCATCCCCCTAATCTATCTGAGTTTTCTATTACTCTGGCTTTACTACGCCATTTTTTCAGCATCCTATCTTGCTTTGTTGGGCTTCGTTTTTCTGCTAGTCTGCCTCTTTATCCAATTTCCTTGGAAATCTGCGGGCAAAGTTCTAATGATTTGCGGAGTCTTTGGCTTTTGGTTTCTGTTTCAAAATTGGCAACAGAGTCAAGCGGGTCAAAATTTGGCGTATTCTGTTGAAAGGGTACGGATTTTGACTGACACTATTAAGGTCAATGGTGACAGTCTATCCTTTCGTGGCAAGTCTGATGGACTCATTTTTCAAGTTTATTATAAACTCCAGTCCGAGGAGGAGAAAGAAGCCTTTCAAACCTTGACAGACCTTTATGATATAGAACTAGAAGGAAAACTTTCGGAGCCAGAAGGGAAGAGAAATTTTGGTGGCTTTGACTACCGAGCCTATCTGAAGACTCAGGGAATTTACCAGACTCTCAATATAAAAAGAATCCAGTCGCTTCAAAAAGTCGGCAGTTGGGATATAGGTGAAAACCTGTCCAGTTTACGCCGTAAGGCTGTGGTTTGGATTAAGACGCACTTTCCAGACCCTATGCGCAATTACATGACAGGGCTTCTATTAGGACATCTGGACACCGACTTTGAAGAGATGAATGAGCTTTATTCCAGTCTAGGAATTATTCATCTTTTTGCCTTGTCGGGCATGCAGGTAGGATTTTTCATGGATGGCTTTAAGAAACTACTCTTGCGATTAGGCTTGATCCAAGAAAAGTTGAGGTGGCTGACTTATCCCTTTTCCCTTATCTATGCTGGTCTGACAGGATTTTCGGTATCGGTCATTCGCAGTCTCTTGCAGAAGCTACTGGTTCAACATGGTGTTAAGGGCTTGGATAATTTTGCCTTGACGGTGCTTGTCCTCTTTATTGTCATGCCAAACTTTTTCTTGACTGCAGGAGGAGTTTTGTCATGTGCTTATGCTTTTATCTTGACTATGACAAGCAAAGAAGGGGAGGGGCTTAAGGCTGTTGCCAGAGAAAGTCTAGTCATTTCCTTGGGAATATTGCCCATTTTATCCTTCTATTTTGCAGAATTTCAGCCTTGGTCTATCCTTTTGACCTTTGTCTTTTCCTTTCTATTTGACTTAATCTTCTTACCGCTCCTGTCTATCTTATTTGCCCTTTCCTTTCTCTATCCAGTCATTCAGCTTAATTTTATTTTTGAATGGTTGGAGGGAATGATTCGCTTGGTATCACAGGTGGCAAGTAGACCTCTGGTCTTTGGACAACCCAATGCATGGCTTTTAATCTTATTGTTAATTTCCTTGGCTTTGGTCTATGATTTGAGGAAAAACATTAAAAGGCTAGCAGTATTGAGCTTGTTGATTACAGGACTCTTTTTCTTGACAAAGCATCCACTGGAAAATGAAATTACAATGCTGGATGTTGGGCAAGGTGAAAGTATTTTCCTAAGGGATGTAACTGGGAAGACCATTCTCATAGATGTAGGTGGCAAGGCAGAATCTGATAAGAAAATCGAAAAATGGCAAGAAAAGACGACGACCAGCAATGCACAGAGAACCTTGATTCCTTATCTAAAAAGTAGAGGAGTAGCCAAGATTGACCAGCTGATTTTGACAAATACGTACAAGGAACATGTTGGAGATTTGTTGGAGGTGACCAAGGCTTTCCATGTAGGCGAAATTTTAGTGTCCAAAGGCAGTCTAAAACAGAAGGAATTTGTTGCAAAACTACAGGCAACTCAAACCAAGGTGCGGAGTGTGACAGCAGGAGAGAAATTGCCAATTTTTGGAAGTCACTTAGAAGTCCTATCTCCAAGGAAAATTGGAGATGGAGATCATGAAGATTCCCTTGTTCTGTATGGAAAACTCTTGGATAAGCACTTTCTCTTTACTGGAAATTTGGGGGAGAAAGGAGAGAAGGACTTGCTGAAGCAATATCCTGACCTAGAGGTGGATGTTTTGAAAGCTAGCCAACATGGCTCTAAAAAATCATCAAGTTCAGCCTTTCTAGAAAAACTCAAACCAGAGATGATTCTCATCTCAGTTGGAAAGAGCAATCGAACGAAACTACCCCATCAGGAAACCTTGACTCGACTGGAAGGTATCAATAGCAAAGTTTACCGAACTGACCAGCATGGATCTATACGGTTTAAAGGGTGGAAAAGTTGGAAGATTGAAACGGTTCTTTAGTCTCCAAAACTTTTCAAAAAAATAACTTTTTATCTTGACAAGAGCTAGAAAACTTGGTATCATATAAAAGTTGAGAAAAGCAGAAGTGAGAGCTTCTCGCCTTGTGACATTAAGTTGCCTGGCCCTACGGATGAAAAGTTTCTAAGAAACGCTATCATAACGTGCGGGCTTGTATATTTACGAGTCCGCTATTGTTTTTCTCTAATAAAACAAAAGAGGTGAAAACCATAGCAAAGCAAGACTTATTCATCAATGATGAGATTCGTGTACGTGAAGTTCGCTTGATTGGTCTTGAAGGAGAACAGCTAGGCATCAAGCCACTCAGTGAAGCGCAAGCTTTGGCTGATAACGCTAATGTTGACCTAGTATTGATTCAACCCCAAGCCAAACCGCCTGTTGCAAAAATTATGGACTACGGTAAGTTCAAATTTGAGTACCAGAAGAAGCAAAAAGAACAACGTAAAAAACAAAGTGTTGTTACTGTGAAAGAAGTTCGTCTAAGTCCAACTATTGACAAGGGTGACTTTGATACAAAACTTCGCAATGCACGCAAATTCCTTGAAAAAGGAAATAAAGTTAAGGTATCTATTCGCTTTAAGGGTCGTATGATTACCCATAAAGAGATTGGTGCAAAAGTTTTAGCCGAGTTTGCTGAAGCAACTCAAGATATTGCCATCATCGAACAACGTGCTAAAATGGATGGACGTCAAATGTTCATGCAATTGGCGCCAGCGACTGACAAAAAATAATTGTCAGAAAGTTAAATAAAGGAGAAAAAATCATGCCAAAACAAAAAACACACCGCGCATCAGCTAAACGTTTCAAACGTACAGGTTCTGGTGGACTTAAACGTTTCCGTGCTTACACTTCTCACCGTTTCCACGGAAAAACTAAGAAACAACGTCGTCATCTTCGTAAAGCATCTATGGTGCATTCAGGAGATTACAAACGTATCAAAGCAATGCTTACTCGCTTGAAATAATAGCTTGACTGTAAGTAAACAATTCTAGGAAATATTTGGAGGAAATAAAACATGGCACGTGTTAAAGGTGGCGTTGTATCACGCAAACGTCGTAAACGTATTCTTAAATTAGCAAAAGGTTACTATGGAGCTAAACACATCTTGTTCCGTACTGCAAAAGAACAAGTAATGAACTCTTACTACTATGCATACCGTGACCGTCGTCAGAAAAAACGTGACTTCCGCAAATTGTGGATCACTCGTATCAACGCGGCAGCTCGTATGAACGGGCTTTCATACTCACAATTGATGCATGGTTTGAAATTGGCTGAGATCGAAGTTAACCGTAAAATGCTTGCTGACTTGGCTGTTAATGATGCAGCAGCTTTCACAGCTCTTGCAGATGCAGCGAAAGCAAAACTTGGTAAATAACAACTGATGAGACTGGAACAGGATTGTCCAGTCTTTTTAAAAATAAAGGAGAAAAATATGGCTTCAAAAATGCTACATACTTGCTTGCGAGTAGAAAATCTTGAAAAATCAATCGCATTTTATCAAGATGCTTTTGGTTTTAAAGAATTGCGTCGCAGAGATTTTCCAGACCATGCCTTCACGATTGTCTATCTAGGTCTTGAGGGTGATGACTATGAGTTGGAGTTGACTTATAACTACGATCATGGTCCTTATGTGGTTGGAGATGGATTTGCCCATATCGCCCTCAGTACACCCGATCTTGAGGCGCTTCATCAAGAGCATAGTGCCAAAGGCTATGAAGTGACTGAGCCAAATGGCCTACCAGGAACTGCACCTAACTATTACTTTGTCAAAGACCCTGATGGATATAAGGTCGAAGTCATTCGTGAAAAATAATCTCGTGAGGTCAAGTAGAATGTTCGTTTTCTACTTGACTTTTTTTAGCTGAAAGAGTATACTAGTAAAAATTTAACCTTTAAGGGGAGTCCAGAGAGACTCACAAGGTGTCAGATAAAAGAATAGTGCAATTTTCTAGAGGAGACTTTTTGAGTGTGCTCTCTTCTGTTGTACGATTTTAACTGAGGCCTTGCACTAGCAAGGTCTTTTCTTTGTCTGGTCCCCTTAAAATTTAAGGAGGAAAAGTCATGAATCCCACATGTAAGAAACGTTTGGGTGCAATTCGATTGGAAACCATGAAGGTGGTTGCACAGGAGGAAATTGCGCCAGCAATCTTTAAATTAGTCCTAGAAGGGGAAATGGTTGAAGCTATGCGAGCAGGTCAATTTCTTCATCTGCGTGTGCCTGATGATGCCCATCTCTTGCGTCGCCCTATTTCAATTTCGTCTATCGATAAGGTTAAGAAGCAGTGTCATCTCATTTATCGGATTGAGGGAGCTGGGACAGCTATTTTCTCAACCTTAAGTCAGGGAGATACTCTTGATGTGATGGGTCCTCAGGGAAATGGCTTTGACTTGTCTGACCTAGATGAGCAGAGCCAGGTTCTCCTCGTTGGTGGGGGGATTGGTGTTCCGCCCTTGCTTGAAGTAGCCAAGGAATTGCATGCGCGTGGTGTGAAAGTAGTGACAGTTCTCGGTTTTGCTAATAAGGATGCTGTTATTTTAGAGACGGAATTAGCTCAATATGGTCAAGTCTTTGTAACGACAGATGATGGTTCTTATGGTATCAAGGGAAATGTTTCCGTTGTTATCAAGGATTTAGATAATCAGTTTGATGCTGTTTACTCATGTGGGGCACCTGGAATGATGAAGTATATCAATCAAATCTTTTATGACCACCCAAGAGCCTATCTATCTCTGGAATCTCGTATGGCTTGTGGGATGGGTGCCTGCTATGCCTGTGTCCTAAAAGTGCCAGAAAGCGAGACGGTCAGCCAACGCGTCTGTGAAGATGGCCCTGTTTTCCGCACAGGAACAGTTGTATTATAAGGAGAAAATTATGACTACAAATCGTTTACAAGTTTCTCTACCAGGCTTGGATTTGAAAAATCCGATCATTCCAGCATCAGGCTGTTTTGGTTTTGGACAAGAGTATGCCAAGTACTATGATTTAGACCTTTTAGGTTCTATTATGATCAAGGCGACAACCCTTGAAGCCCGTTTTGGCAATCCAACTCCAAGGGTGGCAGAAACACCCGCTGGTATGCTCAATGCAATTGGCTTACAAAATCCTGGTTTGGAAGTTGTTTTGGCTGAAAAGTTACCTTGGCTGGAAAGAGAATATCCAAATCTTCCTATTATTGCTAATGTGGCTGGTTTTTCAAAACAAGAGTATGCAGCTGTTTCTCATGGGATTTCCAAGGCAGCTAATGTAAAGGCTATTGAGCTCAATATTTCTTGCCCCAATGTTGACCACTGTAATCATGGACTTTTGATTGGTCAAGACCCAGATTTGGCTTATGATGTGGTGAAAGCAGCTGTGGAAGCCTCTGATGTGCCAGTTTATGTCAAATTAACCCCTAGTGTGACCGATATCGTTACTGTCGCAAAAGCTGCAGAAGATGCGGGAGCAAGCGGCTTAACCATGATCAATACTCTAGTTGGAATGCGCTTTGACCTCAAAACCAGAAAACCAATCTTGGCCAATGGAACAGGTGGAATGTCTGGTCCAGCAGTCTTTCCAGTAGCCCTCAAACTCATCCGCCAAGTCGCCCAAACAACAGACCTGCCTATCATTGGAATGGGGGGAGTGGATTCGGCTGAAGCTGCCCTAGAAATGTATCTGGCTGGAGCATCTGCAATCGGAGTTGGAACAGCCAACTTTACCAATCCATATGCCTGTCCTGATATCATCGAAAAGCTACCAAAAGTCATGGATAAATACGGCATTAGCAGTCTGGAAAATCTCCGCAAGGAAGTAAAAGAGTCTCTGAGGTAAACTGCAATCAATCTGTTCTTGATTTTTTATTAGTTTGTAATATGAATTTCAGAGAATTTTGGTACAATAAAATAAATAAGAACAGAGGAAGAAGGTTAATGAAGAAAGTAAGATTTATTTTTTTAGCCCTGCTATTTTTCTTAGCTAGACCAGACAGTGTAATGGCCAGTGATGGTACTTGGCAAGGAAAACAATACCTGAAAGCAGATGGCAGTCAAGCAGCCAATGAGTGGGTTTTTGATGCTCATTATCAATCTTGGTTTTATATAAAAGCAGATGCCAACTATGCTGAAAATGAATGGCTGAAACAAGGTGACGACTATTTTTATCTCAAATCTGGTGGCTATATGGCCAAGTCAGAATGGATAGAAGACAAGGGAGCCTTCTATTATCTTGACCAAAATGGAAAGATGAAAAGAAATGCTTGGGTAGGAACTTCCTATGTTGGTGCAACAGGTGCCAAAGTAATCGAAGACTGGGTCTATGATTCTCAATACGACGCTTGGTTTTATATCAAAGCAGATGGAGAGCACGCAGAGAAAGAATGGCTCAAAATTAAAGGGAAGGACTATTATTTCAAATCCGGTGGTTATCTACTGACAAGTCAGTGGATTGACCAGGCTTATGTGAATGCCAGTGGCGCCAAAGTACAGCAAGGTTGGCTTTTTGACAAACAATACCAATCTTGGTTTTACATCAAAGAAACTGGAAATCATGCTGACAAAGAATGGATTTTCGAAAATGGTCACTATTATTATCTAAAATCGGGAGGCTATATGGCAGCCAATGAATGGATTTGGGATAAGGAGTCATGGTTTTACATCAAATCTGATGGTAAAATGGCTGAGAAAGAATGGTTATACGATTCTAAAGGTCAAGCCTGGTACTACTTCAAATCCGGTGGCTACATGGCGAAAAATGAGACAGTAGAAGGTTATCAGCTTGGAAGCGACGGTAAATGGCTTGGAGAAAAAGCTACAAATGAAAATGCTGCTTATTATCAAGTAGTGCCTGTCACAGCAAATGTTTATAATGCAGATGGTGAAAAGCTCTCCTATATATCGCAAGGTAGTGTCGTCTGGCTAGATAAGGATAGAAAAAGTGATGACAAGCGCCTGGCTATTACTATTTCTGGTTTGTCAGGCTATATGAAAACAGAAGATTTACAAGCGCTGGATGCTAGTAAGGACTTTATCCCTTATTATGAGAGTGATGGACACCGTTTTTATCACTATGTGGCTCAGAATGCTAGTATCCCAGTAGCTTCTCATCTTTCTGATATGGAAGTAGGCAAGAAATATTATTCGGCAGATGGGCTGCATTTTGATGGTTTTAACCTTGAGAATCCCTTCCTTTTCAAAGATTTGACAGAGGCTACAAACTACAGTGCTGAAGATTTGGATAAGGTATTTAGTTTGTTAAATATTGACAATAGTCTCTTGGAAAATAAGGGAGCTACCTTTAAGGAAGCTGAAGAACATTACCATATCAATGCCCATAGTGCTTTAGAAAGTGATTGGGGACGAAGTAAGATTGCCAAAGATAAGAATAATTTCTTTGGAATTACAGCCTATGACACGACCCCTTACCTTTCTGCCAAGACATTTGATGATGTGGATAAGGGAATTTTAGGTGCAACCAAGTGGATTAAGGAAAATTATATCGATAGGGGCAGAACTTTCCTTGGAAATAAGGCGTCTGGTATGAATGTGGAATATGCCTCAGACCCATATTGGGGCGAAAAAATTGCTAGTGTGATGATGAAAATCAATGAAAAACTAGGTGGCAAAGATTAGTCCTATAATTGGATATGATTTGAGTCTAAGCTAAAAATCCTGATTTTAAGTTAAATCAGGATTTTTTCATGGATGAGATTTTTTCGGGGTCTGGTGTGACACGGAGGGTCTTTTGTCCTGTGTAAGTGACAAAGCCGGGTTTTCCGCCAGTTGGTTTGTTGAGTTTCTTGACTTCAATCATATCTACCTGAACCAGATTTGACAGGCGACCTTGAGAGAAGTAGGCGGCCAGCTCTGCTGCGTCTGTTTTGACTTCATCAGATGGGTCTAGATTTCCTGAGATGACAACATGACTTCCAGGAATGTCCTTGGCATGGAACCAAAGTTCTTCCTTGCGGGCCATTTTAAAGGTTAGCTCCTCATTTTGTAGGTTGTTGCGACCGACATAGATGATGGTTTTGCCATCACTGGCCAGATACTGTTCTGGCTTTTTGCGTTTCTGGATTTTTTCTCGCTGTCTTCTTCGGATAAATCCGGTTTGGATCAATTCTTCACGGATTTCGGCAATTTCTTCTAGTCCAGCTTGGTTGAGCACAGTCTCCACACTTTCCAGATAGAGAATGGTTGCCTTGGTTTCCTCAATCAGATCAGTCAAGTATTTGACAGCTTCTTTGAGTTTCTGATACCGTTTAAAATAGCGTTGGGCATTCTGGTTGGGAGTCAAGGCCTTATCAAGCGCAATGGTGATCGGTTGGTTGGTGTAGTAGTTGTCTAGGATAACCTGGTCTTGGTCGTTAGGCACTTGGTGGAGGAAGGTTGTTAGCAATTCCCCTTTTTGACGAAATTCCTCCGCATTGTCTGTCGCCAGTAACTCTTTTTCTTGTTTTTTCAGCTTATGGCGATTTTTTTGAAGTTCATTTTCAACACGGCGAATGAGTTCACTGGCTTGTTGTTTGACGCGGTCTCGCTCAGCCTTATCCTTATAGTAGGTGTCCAGCAAATCAGAAAGACTGGCAAAAGGCTCTCCCACCTGATTTGCAAAAGGAACTGGACTGAAGGAAGTCTCAGTCAAGCAGGGTTTGGTTTCTTGATTGAAAAAGTTACGGAAAGTAGATAGTTTATCACTAACCAGTATCCTTTCCAATTCATTTGCTGTATCGCGTCCCAGACCTTGAAAGAGGCTTTGAAGATTTTTAGCTGTCGTTTCCTGTGTTTGCAGGATTTCAAAGAGTTTCTCGTCCTTGATCGTAAAAGGATTGAGAGATTCCGTACTTGGCGGAGCAATGTAGGTCGACCCAGGAAGCAAGGTACGGTAGCTATTTTGTGAAAAGCCGACGTGTTTAATGACTTCGAGGATTTTGTGGCTACTTTTATCAACCAGTAGAATATTACTGTGTTTACCCATAATCTCGATAATCAAGGTAGCCTGGATATGGTCTCCAATCTCGTTTTTATTGGAAACTGTAATTTCCACAATACGGTCATTTTCCACTTGCTCAATCGACTCAATCAGGGCACCCTGCAAATATTTTCTCAAAACCATGATAAAGGTGGAAGGTTGGGCTGGATTTTCAAAAGTCGTTTGGGTCAGCTGAATGCGTCCAAAAACTGGATGGGCAGAGAGGAGCAGGCGATGACTTTGGCGATTGCTGCGGATTTGCAAGACCAACTCTTGTTCAAAAGGCTGATTGATTTTCTGGATGCGACCGTTCACTAACTCTCTTCGTAATTCCTCAACCATGTGGTGTAAAAAAAATCCGTCAAATGACATCGTTCTCTCCTTGTGATTGTATTCCATAGTATTATATCAAAAAGGTAGAATAAAATCATGGAAATGTGGTATAATAAAGCCAAGTAAAGAGAAACGAGAAGCACATGTATATTGAAATGGTAGATGAAACTGGTCAAGTTTCAAAAGAAATGTTGCAACAAACCCAAGAAATTTTGGAATTTGCAGCCCAAAAATTAGGCAAAGAAGACAAGGAGATGGCAGTTACCTTTGTGACTAACGAGCGTAGTCATGAACTCAATCTTGAGTACCGTGACACAGACCGTCCGACAGATGTCATCAGCCTTGAGTATAAACCAGAGTTGGAAATTGCCTTTGACGAGGAAGATTTGCTTGAAAATCCGGAATTGGCAGAGATGATGTCTGAGTTTGATGCCTATATTGGGGAACTGTTCATCTCTATTGATAAGGCTCATGAGCAGGCCGAGGAATATGGCCATAGCTTTGAGCGTGAGATGGGCTTCTTGGCAGTACACGGCTTTTTACATATCAACGGCTATGATCACTACACTCCGGAAGAAGAAGCAGAGATGTTCGGTTTACAAGAAGAAATTTTGACAGCCTATGGACTCACAAGACAATAAACGAAAATGGAAAAATCGTGACCTGATATCCAGTTTAGAATTTGCTCTCACAGGAATTTTTACTGCTATCAAGGAAGAACGCAATATGCGAAAACATGCAGTAACGGCTCTTGTAGTCATTCTTGCAGGTTTTGTTTTTCAGGTGTCACGAATCGAATGGCTCTTTCTCCTATTGAGCATTTTCTTGGTAGTAGCCTTTGAAATTATCAATTCTGCTATTGAAAATGTGGTGGATTTGGCCAGTCATTATCACTTTTCCATGCTGGCTAAAAATGCCAAGGATATGGCGGCTGGCGCGGTATTAGTGGTCTCTCTTTTCGCAGCCTTAACAGGCGCATTGATTTTTCTCCCACGAATCTGGGATTTATTATTTTAAACAGTAAGAGGAAATTATGACTTTTAAATCAGGCTTTGTAGCCATTTTAGGACGTCCCAATGTTGGGAAGTCAACTTTTTTAAATCATGTCATGGGGCAAAAGATTGCCATCATGAGTGACAAGGCGCAGACAACGCGCAATAAAATCATGGGAATTTACACGACTGATAAGGAACAAATCGTTTTTATCGACACACCAGGGATTCACAAACCTAAAACGGCTCTCGGAGATTTCATGGTAGAATCTGCCTATAGCACCCTTCGTGAAGTGGATACCGTTCTTTTTATGGTACCTGCTGATGAAGCGCGTGGTAAGGGGGACGATATGATTATCGAGCGTCTCAAGGCTGCCAAGGTTCCTGTTATTCTGGTGGTGAACAAGATTGATAAGGTTCATCCAGACCAGCTTTTGTCTCAGATTGATGATTTCCGTAATCAAATGGACTTTAAGGAAATCGTTCCAATCTCAGCTCTTCAAGGGAATAACGTCTCTCGTCTAGTGGATATTTTGAGTGAAAATCTGGACGAAGGTTTCCAATATTTTCCGTCTGATCAAATCACAGATCATCCAGAACGATTCTTGGTTTCAGAAATGGTTCGCGAGAAAGTCTTGCATCTAACTCGTGAAGAGATTCCTCACTCAGTTGCTGTAGTAGTTGATTCTATGAAACGAGACGAAGAAACAGACAAGGTTCACATCCGTGCAACCATCATGGTCGAGCGCGATAGTCAGAAAGGGATTATCATCGGTAAAGGTGGTGCTATGCTTAAGAAAATCGGTAGCATGGCTCGTCGTGATATTGAACTCATGCTAGGAGACAAGGTCTTCCTAGAAACCTGGGTCAAGGTCAAGAAAAACTGGCGTGATAAAAAGCTAGATTTAGCTGACTTTGGCTATAATGAAAAAGAATACTAAGTAGAGGTGGGCTCATGCCTGCTTCTTGTTTTTACAGAAGGAGGACGTATGCCTGAATTACCAGAGGTTGAAACGGTTCGTCGTGGCTTGGAAAAATTGATTCTAGGAAAGAAGATTTCCAGTATAGAAATTCGCTATCCCAAGATGATTAAAACGGATTTGGACCAATTTCAAAAGGAAGTGCCTGGTCAGATTGTTGAGTCAATGGGACGTCGTGGCAAATATTTGCTTTTTTACCTGACAGACAAGGTCTTGATTTCCCATTTACGGATGGAGGGCAAGTATTTTTATTATCCGAACCAAGTTCCTGAACGCAAGCATGCCCATGTTTTCTTCCAGTTTGAGGATGGTGGCACGCTTGTTTATGAGGATGTTCGCAAGTTTGGTACTATGGAACTCTTGGCGCCTGACCTTTTGAAAGCCTACTTTATTTCTAAAAAACTAGGTCCGGAGCCGAAAGAGCAGGATTTTAATTTGCAGGTCTTTCAAACTGCTCTTACCAAGTCCAAAAAGCCTATCAAATCCCATCTCCTAGACCAGACCTTGGTTGCTGGTCTTGGCAATATCTATGTGGATGAGGTTCTCTGGCGAGCTCAGGTTCATCCAGCAAGACCTTCTCAGACTTTGACTGCAGCAGAAGCGTCAGCCATTCATGACCAAACCATTGCTGTTTTGAGCCAGGCTGTTGAAAAAGGCGGTTCCACCATTCGGACTTATACCAATGCCTTTGGGGAAGACGGAACCATGCAGGATTTTCATCAGGTCTATGACAAGGCTGGTCAAAAATGCTCACGCTGTGGAACTGTGATTGAGAAAATTCAACTAGGCGGACGTGGAACCCACTTTTGTCCAAACTGTCAAAGGAGGGACTGATGGGAAAAATCATTGGAATCACAGGAGGAATTGCCTCTGGTAAGTCAACTGTGACAAATTTTTTAAGAAAACAAGGTTTTCAAGTGGTGGATGCTGACGCAGTTGTACACCAGCTACAGAAATCTGGTGGTCGTCTGTTTGAGGCTCTAGTCCAGCACTTTGGTCAAGAAATCATTCTAGAAAACGGAGAACTCAATCGCCCTCTCCTAGCTAGTCTCATCTTTTCAAATCCTGATGAACGGGAATGGTCTAAACGAATCCAAGGGGAGATTATTCGTGAAGAACTGGCTACTTTGAGAGACCAGTTGGCTCAGACAGAAGCTATCTTTTTCATGGATATTCCTTTGCTTTTTGAACAGGACTACAGCGCTTGGTTTGATGAGACATGGTTGGTCTATGTGGATCGAGATGTCCAAGTAGAACGTTTAATGAAAAGAGACCACTTGTCCAAAAATGAAGCTGAATCTCGTCTGGCAGCCCAGTGGCCTTTAGAGAAAAAGAAAGATTTGGCTAGTCATGTTTTAGATAACAATGGAAATCTGGACCAGCTTCTTACTCAAGTGCGTATCCTTCTCGAGGGAGGTGCACAAGATGACAGAGATTAACTGGAAGGATAATTTGCGCATTGCCTGGTTTGGTAATTTTCTGACAGGAGCCAGTATTTCTTTGGTTGTGCCCTTTATGCCCATTTTTGTGGAAAATCTAGGTGTTGGGAGTGAGCAAGCTGCTTTTTATGCAGGCTTGGCTATTTCTGTATCTGCTATTTCCGCGGCGCTCTTTTCTCCTATCTGGGGAATCCTTGCTGACAAATACGGAAGAAAACCCATGATGATTCGAGCTGGACTTGCCATGACCATTACTATGGGAGGCTTAGCCTTTGTCCCAAATATCTATTGGCTAATCTTTCTTCGTTTACTGAATGGTGTATTTGCAGGTTTTGTTCCTAATGCAACAGCCCTGATAGCCAGTCAGGTTCCCAAGGAGAAATCAGGCTCTGCCTTAGGTACTCTGTCTACAGGCGTAGTTGCAGGTACTCTAACTGGTCCTTTTATTGGTGGCTTTATCGCAGAATTATTTGGCATTCGTACGGTTTTCTTACTGGTTGGTAGTTTTTTATTTTTAGCTGCTATTTTGACTATTTGCTTTATCAAGGAAGATTTTCAACCAGTAGCCAAGGAAAGGGCTATTCCAACAAAGGAATTATTTACATCGGTCAAATATCCCTATCTTTTGGTCAATCTCTTTTTAACCAGTTTTGTCATCCAATTTTCAGCCCAATCGATTGGTCCTATTTTGGCTCTTTATGTGCGTGACTTAGGGCAGACAGAGAATCTTCTTTTTGTATCTGGTTTGATTGTATCCAGTATGGGCTTTTCCAGTATGATGAGTGCGGGAGTTATGGGCAAGCTAGGTGACAAGGTGGGCAATCATCGTCTCTTGGTTGTCGCCCAGTTTTATTCAGTCATCATCTATCTCCTCTGCGCCAATGCTTCTAGCCCCCTCCAACTGGGACTCTATCGATTCCTCTTTGGCTTGGGAACCGGTGCGCTGATTCCCGGGGTCAATGCGCTACTCAGCAAAATGACTCCCAAAGCCGGCATTTCGAGGGTCTTTGCCTTCAATCAGGTATTCTTTTATCTGGGTGGTGTCGTTGGTCCTATGGCAGGTTCTGCAGTAGCAGGACAATTTGGCTACCATGCAGTCTTTTATGCGACAAGCCTTTGTGTTGCCTTTAGTTGTCTCTTTAACCTGCTTCAATTTCGAACATTATTAAAAGTAAAGGAAATCTAGTGCGAGTAAAAATTAATCTCAAATGCTCCTCTTGTGGCAGTATCAATTACCTAACCAGTAAAAATTCAAAAACCCATCCAGACAAGATTGAGGTTTTAAAGTATTGTCCCAAGGAAAGAAAAGTAACCCTACATCTTGAATCTAAGTAGATTTTATGGTAAAATAATAAGGATTTTAAGGAGTTTGATATGTATAACCTATTATTAACCATTTTATTAGTATTATCTGTTGTGATTGTGATTGCGATTTTCATGCAACCAACCAAAAACCAATCCAGCAATGTATTTGATGCCAGCTCAGGTGATTTGTTTGAACGCAGTAAAGCACGCGGTTTTGAAGCTGTAATGCAGCGTTTGACAGGGATTTTAGTCTTTTTCTGGCTAGCCATTGCCTTAGCATTGACGGTATTATCAAGTAGATAAGAAAATAATGGGCAGGACTAGGTCTTTGCCTCTTTTTATTTTTAAAGGATGTTTGAGAAGGTTTTACAGTAAAAGAAAATTAAAAAATCTAGAAAGAAAATATGAAAGATAGAATAAAAGAATATTTACAAGATAAGGGAAGGGTGACTGTCAATGACTTGGCTCAAGCTTTGGGAAAAGACGGTTCCAAGGATTTTCGTGAGTTGATTAAAACCTTGTCCCTAATGGAAAGAAAGCACCAGATACGCTTTGAAGAAGATGGCAGTCTGACCTTGGAAGTTAAGAAAAAACATGAGATTACCCTCAAGGGGATTTTTCATGCCCATAAAAATGGCTTTGGCTTTGTCAGTCTGGAAGGGGAAGAGGACGACCTTTTTGTAGGAAAAAACGATGTCAACTATGCTATTGATGGTGATACCGTTGAGGTCGTCATCAAAAAAGTCGCTGACCGAAACAAGGGAACAGCAGCGGAAGCAAAAATTATTGATATCCTAGAACGTAGCTTAACAACCGTTGTCGGTCAAATAGTTCTGGATCAGGAAAAACCTAAGTATGCTGGTTACATCCGTTCGAAAAACCAGAAAATCAGCCAACCGATTTATGTTAAGAAACCTGCCCTTAAACTAGAAGGAACAGAAGTTCTCAAGGTCTTTATCGACAAATACCCAAGCAAGAAACATGATTTCTTTGTCGCGAGCGTCCTTGATGTGGTGGGGCATTCAACGGATGTCGGAATTGATGTCCTTGAAGTTTTGGAGTCTATGGACATTGTCTCAGAATTTCCAGATGCAGTTGTTAAGGAAGCAGAAAGTGTGCCGGATGCTCCGTCTCAAAAGGATATGGAAGGTCGTCTGGATCTAAGAGATGAGATTATCTTTACCATTGACGGTGCAGATGCCAAGGACTTGGATGATGCAGTGCATATCAAGGCCTTGAAAAATGGCAATCTGGAGCTTGGAGTTCACATCGCAGATGTTTCCTACTATGTGACCGAGGGTTCTGTCCTTGATAAGGAAGCCCTTAACCGTGCGACTTCAGTCTATGTGACAGACCGTGTGGTTCCAATGCTTCCAGAACGACTGTCAAATGGCATTTGCTCCCTTAATCCTCAAGTTGACCGTCTGACCCAGTCTGCCATTATGGAGATTGATAAACATGGTCGTGTGGTCAACTACACTATTACACAAACGGTTATCAAGACCAGTTTTCGTATGACCTATAGTGATGTCAATGATATCTTAGCAGGTGACGAGGAGAAGAGACAAGAGTATCAGAAAATTGTTCCTAGTATAGAACTTATGGCCAAGCTCCATGAAATTTTAGAAAACATGCGTGTGAAACGTGGAGCCCTCAATTTCGATACCAATGAAGCCAAGATTTTGGTTGATAAACAAGGTAAGCCTGTTGATATCGTTCTTCGTCAGCGTGGAATTGCCGAGCGCATGATTGAGTCCTTTATGTTGATGGCCAATGAAACAGTTGCCGAGCATTTTAGCAAGCTGGATTTGCCTTTTATCTATCGGATTCACGAGGAGCCTAAGGCTGAAAAGGTTCAAAAGTTTATTGATTATGCTTCGAGTTTTGGCTTGCGCATTTATGGAACTGCCAGTGAGATTAGCCAGGAGGCTCTCCAAGACATCATGCGTGCTGTTGAGGGAGAACCTTATGCAGATGTATTGTCCATGATGCTTCTTCGCTCTATGCAGCAGGCTCGCTATTCGGAGCACAATCACGGCCACTATGGATTAGCGGCTGATTATTACACTCACTTTACCAGTCCGATTCGCCGTTATCCAGACCTTCTTGTTCACCGTATGATTCGTGATTACGGCCGTTCTAAGGAAATAGCAGAGCATTTTGAGCAAGTAATCCCAGAGATTGCAACCCAGTCCTCAAACCGTGAGCGTCGTGCTATCGAGGCCGAGCGTGAAGTCGAAGCCATGAAAAAGGCTGAGTATATGGAAGAATACGTGGGTGACGAGTACGATGCAGTTGTATCAAGTATTGTCAAATTCGGTCTCTTTGTCGAATTGCCAAACACAGTTGAAGGCTTGATTCACCTCACCAATCTACCTGAATTTTATCATTTCAATGAGCGTGATTTGACCCTTCGTGGGGAGAAATCAGGAACAACCTTCCGTGTAGGTCAACAAATTCGTATTCGCGTTGAAAGAGCTGATAAGATGACAGGTGAAATTGACTTCTCTTACATTCCAAGTGAGTTTGATGTGATCGAAAAAGGCTTGAAACAGTCTAATCGTAGTGACAGAGGGCGTGGTTCAAGTCGTCGTTCAGATAAGAAGGAAGACAAGAGAAAATCAGGACGCTCAAATGATAAGCGCAAGCATTCACAAAAAGACAAGAAGAAAAAAGGAAAGAAACCTTTTTATAAGGAAGTAGCTAAGAAAGGAGTTAAGCATGGCAAAGGGCGAGGGAAAGGTCGTCGCACAAAATAAAAAGGCGCGTCATGACTATACAATCGTAGATACGCTAGAGGCAGGGATGGTCCTGACTGGAACTGAAATCAAGAGTGTACGAGCTGCTCGAATCAATCTCAAAGATGGCTTTGCCCAAGTAAAAAATGGAGAAGTCTGGTTGAGCAATGTTCACATCGCTCCTTACGAAGAGGGTAATATCTGGAATCAAGAACCAGAACGCCGTCGCAAACTCTTACTCCATAAAAAGCAAATCCAAAAGTTGGAACAAGAGACTAAAGGAACAGGAATGACCCTGGTTCCCCTAAAAGTCTATATTAAAGATGGCTATGCCAAGCTCCTTTTAGGCCTAGCTAAAGGGAAGCATGACTACGACAAACGGGAGTCTATCAAACGTCGTGAACAAAATCGAGACATTGCGCGCGTGATGAAAGCTGTTAATCAGCGATAAAAAGAGGAAATGAAAATGGAAAAATTAGTTGCCTATAAACGCATGCCTTTATGGACTAAAGAAACCATGCCAGAGGCTGTTCAGCAGAAACACAATACCAAGGTTGGGACTTGGGGGAAAATTACTGTTTTGAAGGGAACTCTCAAGTTTATTGAATTGACAGAGGATGGTGAGGTTCTAGCTGAACATCTCTTTGAAGCAGGAGCCGACAATCCCATGGCACAACCTCAAGCTTGGCATCGAGTGGAGGCTGCCACAGATGATGTGGAATGGTATTTGGAATTTTATTGTAAACCTGAGGATTATTTCCCTAAGAAATACAATACCAATCCTGTTCATTCAGAGGTTCTAGAGGCCATGCAGTCAGTAAAACCAGGGAAAGCCTTGGATTTGGGCTGTGGTCAAGGTCGTAATGCACTCTTTCTAGCCCAGCAAGGTTTCGATGTGACAGCTGTGGATCAAAATGAACTGGCCCTTGAAATCTTGCAAAGCATTGTTGAGCAGGAAGATTTGGACATGCCTGTTGGTCTTTACGATATCAATTCAGCTAGCATTGGTCAAGAGTATGATTTCATCGTATCGACAGTTGTTTTGATGTTTCTGCAAGCAGATTGCATTCCTGCAATTATCAAAAACATGCAGGAGAAAACCGCGGTCGGTGGCTATAACCTTATCGTTTGTGCCATGGACACGGAGGATTATCCTTGCTCAGTTAACTTCCCATTCACCTTTAAGGAAGGCGAACTAGCGAACTATTACAAGGACTGGGAATTGGTCAAGTACAATGAAAATCCAGGCCATTTGCACCGTCGCGATGAGAATGGCAATCGTATTCAACTACGCTTTGCGACCATGCTAGCTAAGAAAATCAAGTAAACATACATGAAGATTAGGAGAATTTCCTGATCTTTTTTCTTTTTTACGAATAGATAAGATAAAAGAATTGACAAAAATACGCATTATAAGTATAATTTTAGCTAGAAAGGTGACCATAAATGACAATCACAGGTAAGGAAATGGTAAAATTATACTCAATGAAAATCAAAGAGCAAACTAGGAAGCTGGCCGCAGGCTGTACTTGAGTACGGCAAGGATAAGCTGACGTGGTTTGAATTTGATTTTCGAAGAGTATTAGCTCTTGCAAATGGATGGATTGAAGTACGTAAGAGAGGAAGTCATCATCATTTTAAGAAAGAAGGGGTTCCCTATCTTGTCACTATTCCAGTTCACGGTAATGAGGATTTAGGAAAAGGTCTAGAGAGAAAAATATTAAAAGATTTGGGATTATAGTTGATTTGGAAATTGTGGAGGTGTATTATGCTAAAATCTTATCCTGCTATTTTTCATAAAGAAGGCACTGGATACTGGGTTGAATTTCCTGAATTTGGAGGCGGGACTGAAGGAGCAACGATTGAACTTGCAATGAAAAATGCTCGGGAAATGCTTGAGAGTGTTTTAGCTTCTTATATTGATGAAGGATTGGCTCTACCTACTCCTAGTGACATTTCTATGTTGAAAGCTTCTGATGGATTTGTGACTTTGATTCAGGTCAATCCCTTGCCTTTCGTAAAGAATAATAAAGCGATTCGAAAAAATGTTACGGTTCCAGAGTGGCTAGTCAGACTTGCAGATCGTGAGAAAGTGAACTATTCTGAAGTGTTGACACAAGCTCTTGAAAGTCGCTTGCAACTCTAAAATTATAGAGTGATGAAGATTAGGAAATTTCCTGATCTTTTTTCTTTTTTTACGAATAATATAGAAAAGGGGGAAAATCATGTTTGTTGCGAGAGATGCTAGGGGAGAGTTGGTAAATGTGTTAGAGGATAAGCTGGAGAATCAAGCCTACACCTGCCCAGCTTGTGCAGGTCAGCTCCGTTTGCGTCAAGGACCAAGTGTCCGGACCCATTTTGCACATAAATCTTTAAAAGACTGTGATTATTCCTCTGAAAATGAAAGTCCAGAACACCTGTCCAATAAGGAAGTCCTCTATCATTGGTTGAAGACAGAGGCTGAGGTGCAATTAGAATACCCGCTTCCAGAGCTTAAACAGATTGCAGATGTATTTGTAAATGGCAATCTAGCTTTAGAAGTTCAGTGTAGTCCCTTGCCTCAAAAAATTCTTAAAGAGCGTAGTGAGGGCTATCGTAGTCAGGGTTACCAAGTACTGTGGTTGCTGGGAGAAAAACTGTGGCTCAAGGAGCGATTGACTCGTCTACAACAAGGTTTTCTTTATTTCAGTCAAAATATGGGCTTTTATATTTGGGAAGTAGACAAGGGAAAACAGGTTTTAAGGCTTAAATACCTGATTTACCAGGATCTCCGAGGCAAACTCCATTATCAGATTAAGGAATTTCCCTATGGTCAGGCTAGTCTACTGGAGATATTGCGTCTTCCCTATAAGAAACAAAAAATATCTCATTTTACAGTTTCTGAGGATAAGGACATCTGTCGCTATATCCGGCAACAATTGTATTATCAAAATCCTTTTTGGATGAAAGAACAAGCAGAAGCCTATCAAAAGGGAGAGAATATCCTGACTTATGAGCTAAAAGCATGGTATCCCCAAATTAGACCACTAGTGGGCAAATTTTTCCAGATTGAACAAGACTTGAATAGCTATTATCAGCACTTTTTCACCTATTATCAAGAAAATCCTCAAAATGATTGGCAAAAGCTCTATCCACCAGCCTTTTATCAGCAATATTTCTTGAAAAATATGGTAGAATAGAAAGGATGGAGGAATCTAATGGTATTACAAAGACATGAAATAAATGAAAAAGATACATGGGATCTATCAACGATCTACCCAACTGACCAGGCTTGGGAAGAAGCCTTAAAAGATTTAACAGAACAATTGGAGACAGTAGGCCAGTATGAAGGCCATCTCCTAGATAGTGCGGATAGCCTACTCGAAATCACTGAAGTTTCTCTTGAAATGGAACGCCATATGGAGAAGCTTTACGTTTATGCTCATATGAAAAATGACCAGGATACACGTGAAGCCAAGTACCAAGAGTACTATGCCAAGGCCATGACTCTCTACAGTCAGCTAGACCAAGCCTTTTCATTCTATGAACCTGAATTTATGGAAATCAGTGAAAAGCAGTATGCTGACTTTTTAGAAGCTCAACCAAAATTGCAGGTTTATCAACACTATTTCGACAAGCTTTTGCAAGGTAAGGAACACGTTCTATCACAACGTGAAGAAGAATTATTGGCTGGAGCTGGAGAAATCTTTGGTTCAGCAAGTGAAACCTTCGCTATCTTGGACAATGCGGATATTGTGTTCCCTTATGTTCTTGACGATGATGGTAAGGAAGTTCAGCTATCTCATGGGACTTACACACGTTTGATGGAGTCTAAAAATCGTGAGGTGCGTCGTGGTGCCTATCAAGCTCTTTATGCGACTTATCAACAATTCCAACATACCTATGCTAAAACCTTGCAAACCAATGTTAAGGTTCAAAACTACCGTGCCAAAGTTCGCAATTACAAGAGTGCTCGTCATGCAGCCCTAGCAGCCAATTTTGTTCCAGAAAGTGTTTATGACAATTTAGTAGCAGCAGTTCGCAAGCATTTACCCCTCTTGCATCGTTACCTTGAACTTCGTTCAAAAATCTTGGGAATTTCAGATCTCAAGATGTACGATGTCTACACACCACTTTCATCTGTTGAATATAGTTTTACCTACCAAGAAGCCTTGAAAAAGGCAGAAGATGCCTTGGCAGTCTTGGGTGAGGATTACTTGAGCCGTGTTAAACGTGCCTTTAGTGAGCGTTGGATTGACGTTTATGAAAATCAAGGCAAGCGTTCAGGGGCTTACTCTGGTGGTTCTTACGATACCAATGCCTTTATGCTTCTTAACTGGCAGGACAATTTGGACAATCTCTTTACTCTTGTTCATGAAACAGGTCACAGTATGCATTCAAGCTATACTCGTGAAACGCAACCTTATGTTTACGGAGATTATTCGATCTTCTTGGCTGAGATTGCCTCAACGACCAATGAAAATATCTTGACGGAGAAATTATTGGAAGAAGTGGAAGACGACGCAACGCGCTTTGCTATCCTCAATAACTTCCTAGATGGTTTCCGTGGAACAGTTTTCCGCCAAACTCAATTTGCTGAGTTTGAACACGCCATTCACCAAGCGGATCAAAATGGTCAAGTCTTGACAAGCGATTTCCTAAATAAACTCTACGCAGACTTGAACCAAGAGTATTATGGTTTGAGTAAGGAAGACAATCCTGAAATCCAATACGAGTGGGCACGCATTCCACACTTCTACTATAACTACTATGTATACCAATATTCAACAGGCTTTGCAGCAGCCTCAGCCTTGGCTGAAAAGATTGTCCATGGTAGTCAAGAAGACCGTGACCGCTATATCGACTACCTCAAGGCAGGTAAGTCTGACTATCCACTCAATGTCATGAGAAAAGCTGGTGTTGATATGGAGAAGGAAGACTACCTCAACGATGCCTTTGCAGTCTTCGAACGTCGTTTAAATGAGTTTGAAGCCCTTGTTGAAAAATTGGGATTGGCATAAGATGGTTGAATCGTATAGTAAAAATGCCAACCATAACATGCGTCGTCCTGTTGTCAAGGAAGAAATTGTGGACTTGATGCGTCAGCGTCAAAAGCAAGTCACAGGCGATTTGAAAGAATTGGAAGACTTTGCCCGTAAGGAAAATATTCCCATCATTCCCCATGAAACGGTTGCTTATTTCCGTTTTCTCATGCAAACCATGCAACCTAAAAACATTCTGGAAATTGGGACGGCTATTGGTTTTTCTGCCCTTTTGATGGCAGAACATGCGCAAAATGCTAAGATTACAACCATTGACCGCAATCCAGAAATGATTGGTTTTGCCAAGGAAAATTTTGCCCAGTTTGATAGTCGTAAGCAAATCACTCTCCTAGAAGGAGATGCGGTAGATGTCTTATCAACCTTGACAGAGTCTTATGATTTCGTCTTTATGGATTCAGCCAAGTCTAAATACATCGTCTTTCTGCCAGAAATCCTCAAACATTTGGAAGTTGGAGGTGTGGTTGTCTTGGATGATATTTTTCAAGGCGGTGATGTTGCCAAGGACATTATGGAAGTCCGTCGAGGTCAGCGAACCATCTATCGAGGACTTCAAAGACTATTTGACGCAACCTTAGACAATCCAGGACTCACCGCAACATTAGTACCTCTGGGAGATGGCATTCTCATGCTTCGTAAAAATGTAGCAGATGTTCAATTGCCTGACAGCGAATGATTTTCAGAAAAATTTAAGAAAATATAGTAAAATAGATAGAGTAACACTTATCTCAAAGGAGTAGACATGAAGAAAAAACTATTGGCAGGTGCCATCACACTATTATCAGTAGCAACTTTAGCAGCTTGTTCGAAAGGTTCAGAAGGGGCAGACCTTATCAGCATGAAAGGGGATGTCATCACAGAACATCAATTTTATGAGCAAGTGAAAAGCAACCCTTCAGCCCAACAAGTCTTGTTAAATATGACCATCCAAAAAGTTTTTGAAAAACAATATGGCTCAGAGCTTGATGATAAAGAGGTTGATGATACTATTGCCGAAGAAGAAAAACAATATGGCGAAAACTACCAACGTGTCTTGTCACAAGCGGGTATGACTCTTGAAACACGTAAAGCTCAAATTCGTACAAGTAAATTAGTTGAGTTGGCAGTTAAGAAGGCAGCAGAAGCTGAATTGACAGATGATGCTTACAAGAAGGCCTTTGACGAATACACTCCAGATGTAACGGTTCAAATCATCCGTCTTGATAATGAAGATAAGGCCAAAGAAGTTCTCGAAAAAGCCAAGGCAGAAGGTGCTGATTTTGCTCAATTAGCCAAAGATAACTCAACTGATGAAAAAACAAAAGCAAATGGTGGAGAAATTACCTTTGATTCTGCTTCAACGGAAGTACCTGAGCAAGTCAAGAAAGCCGCTTTCGCTTTAGATGTAAATGGCATTTCTGATGTGATTACAGCAACTGGCACACAAGCCTACAGTAGCCAATATTACATTGTAAAACTCATTAAGAAAACAGAAAAATCATCTAATATTGATGACTATAAAGAAAAATTAAAAACTGTTATCTTGACTCAAAAACAAAATGATTCAACATTTGTTCAAAGCATTATCGGAAAAGAATTACAAGCAGCCAATATCAAGGTTAAGGACCAAGCCTTCCAAAATATCTTTACCCAATATATCGGTGGTGGAGATTCAAGCTCAAGCAGTAGTACATCAAACGAATAGTCCAAATCAATACAAATCTCTTTTGAGGTTTGTATTTTTTGAACTTGAGTCTGGAAATGATTCTGTAAAAACAGTAAAATTCGAAGGATTGTAAGGTAAGAGTTTTTTTCTTTCTGAAAAAATGGTATAATAGCAATCAAAACTAGAAAATAAAACGGAATTTGGAACAGATTTGTCTGTATCCTACTAGAGTGGTGATACTATGAAGATTAGTAAGAGGCACTTATTAAATTATTCCATCTTGATTCCCTACTTGCTTTTATCTATTTTGGGCTTGATTGTGGTCTATTCGACCACCAGCGCTATTTTAATTGAAGAAGGCAAGAGCGCCTTGCAATTGGTTCGAAACCAAGGAATCTTTTGGATTGTTAGTTTGATACTGATTGCCTTAATTTATAAATTGAGACTAGATTTTTTGAGAAATGAGCGACTAATCATTTTAGTTATATTGATAGAAATGCTTTTATTGTTCTTAGCTCGTTTTATTGGTATTTCCGTAAACGGGGCATACGGTTGGATTTCGGTTGCAGGAGTAACTATTCAGCCAGCTGAGTACTTAAAAATCATTATTATTTGGTATTTGGCTCACCGCTTCTCCAAACAGCAAGAAGAAATAGCTATTTATGATTTTCAAGTTTTGACTCAAAATCAATGGCTTCCCCGTGCTTTTAATGATTGGCGATTCGTTCTCCTAGTTCTGATTGGAAGTTTGGGAATTTTCCCTGATTTAGGAAATGCGACTATTTTAGTCTTAGTTTCCTTGATTATGTATACAGTTAGTGGAATCGCTTATCGCTGGTTTTCAACCATTCTGGCGCTCGTATCTGCCGCTTCTGTCTTTGTCTTGACCACTATCAGTCTAATCGGTGTTGAGACCTTTTCAAAAATTCCAGTATTTGGCTATGTAGCCAAGCGCTTTAGTGCCTTTTTTAATCCTTTTGCGGATCGTGCTGATGCGGGTCACCAGTTATCTAATTCTTATTTTGCCATGGTCAATGGCGGTTGGTTTGGTCTAGGTCTTGGAAACTCGATTGAAAAACGAGGTTATTTACCAGAAGCTCATACAGACTTTGTCTTTTCTATCGTGATTGAAGAATTTGGCTTTGTTGGTGCCAGTCTCATTTTAGCTCTCTTGTTTTTCATGATTCTGCGGATTATCTTGGTCGGTATCCGAGCGGAGAATCCTTTCAATGCCATGGTTGCACTCGGTGTCGGAGGGATGATGTTGGTTCAGGTATTTGTCAATATCGGAGGGATTTCGGGCTTGATTCCATCTACAGGAGTGACTTTCCCCTTCTTATCCCAGGGGGGGAATAGTCTTCTAGTCTTATCAGTGGCAGTGGCCTTTGTCTTAAATATTGACGCCAGTGAAAAACGCGCTAAGTTGTACCGAGAATTGGAAAATCAACCAATGAACCTTCTGTGAAGTAGAATAAAGAAAGGATAGTCTATGTCTCTTCAAAAATTAGAAAATTATAGTAATAAAAGTGTTGTGCAAGAAGAAGTATTGATTCTAACAGAATTGCTGGAAGATATTACTAAAAATATGCTTGCACCAGAGACCTTTGAAAAAATCATGCAGTTGAAAGAATTATCAACGCAGGAAGATTATCAAGGTCTAAACCGTCTAGTGACTAGCTTATCAAATGATGAAATGGTCTATATTTCACGCTATTTTTCAATCTTACCTCTTTTGATTAATATTTCAGAGGATGTGGATTTAGCTTATGAAATCAATCATCAAAATAATATTGATCAGGACTATTTAGGTAAATTATCTACAACGATCAAAATGGTTGCTGAAAAAGAAAATGCCGTTGAGATCCTAGAACACTTGAATGTTGTTCCTGTTTTGACAGCCCATCCAACACAAGTGCAACGCAAAAGTATGTTGGATTTAACAAATCATATTCATAGTCTTTTGCGTAAATACCGTGATGTTAAGTTGGGGTTGATCAATAAAGAAAAATGGCACAATGATTTGCGTCGTTACATCGAAATTATCATGCAGACAGACATGATTCGTGAGAAAAAATTAAAAGTGACTAACGAAATCACGAATGCTATGGAATATTACAACAGCTCCTTTTTGAAAGCTGTACCTCACTTGACGACGGAGTATAAGCGCTTAGCGCAAGCACATGGTCTGAATTTAAAACAGGCTAAACCAATCACCATGGGTATGTGGATAGGTGGTGACCGTGATGGAAATCCATTTGTTACTGCAGATACCTTGAAGCAGTCTGCACTCACTCAGTGTGAAGTCATCATGAACTACTATGATGAAAAGATTTACCAACTTTATCGTGAGTTTTCTCTTTCAACTAGCATTGTCAATGTAAGTAAGCAAGTCAGAGAAATGGCTCGTCAGTCCAAGGATAACTCGATTTACCGCGAAAAAGAGCTTTACCGTCGTGCCTTGTTTGATATTCAATCAAAAATTCAAGCAACAAAAACCTATCTGATTGAGGATAAGGAAGTTGGGACTCGTTATGAAACCGCCAATGATTTTTACAAGGATTTGATTGCCATTCGAGATTCTCTACTAGAAAATAAGGGCGAGTCCTTGATTTCAGGTGATTTTGTGGAATTATTGCAGGCAGTAGAGATATTTGGTTTTTACCTAGCATCAATTGATATGCGACAAGACTCTAGCGTCTATGAAGCCTGTGTGGCAGAACTCTTGAAATCAGCAGGAATTCATTCTCGCTATAGCGAGTTGAGCGAAGAAGAAAAGTGCGATCTTCTCTTGAAAGAGTTAGAAGAAGATCCCCGAATTCTTTCTGCGACTCACGCAGAAAAATCAGAATTATTAGCAAAAGAACTAGCTATTTTTAAGACGGCTCGTGTTTTGAAAGATAAGTTGGGAGATGATGTCATCCGTCAGACTATCATTTCACATGCAACCAGCCTTTCTGATATGCTAGAATTAGCTATTCTATTAAAAGAAGTAGGACTGGTGGATACGGAAAGGGCGCGTGTTCAGATTGTTCCCCTTTTTGAAACAATTGAAGACTTGGATCATTCAGAGGAAACAATGAGACAATATCTTTCTCTTCCTCTTGCCAAAAAATGGATTGCTTCACGTAATAACTACCAAGAAATCATGCTTGGCTACTCTGACAGTAATAAAGATGGTGGTTACCTATCATCATGTTGGACTCTCTACAAGGCTCAACAACAATTGACTGCTATTGGAGATGAATTTGGCGTTAAGGTTACCTTCTTCCATGGTCGTGGTGGTACTGTCGGTCGTGGTGGTGGGCCAACCTATGAAGCCATCACCTCTCAACCGCTCAAGTCTATCAAGGATCGTATCCGCTTGACGGAGCAGGGTGAAGTAATTGGCAATAAATATGGTAACAAAGACGCCGCTTACTATAACCTTGAAATGCTAGTATCGGCAGCTATTAACCGTATGATTACGCAGAAAAAGAGCGATACCAATACCTCAAATCGTTATGAAGCCATTATGGATCAAGTAGTGGATCGTAGTTACGATATCTACCGTGATTTGGTCTTTGGTAATGAGCATTTCTATGATTATTTCTTCGAGTCAAGTCCAATCAAGGCTATTTCAAGCTTTAATATTGGTTCTCGTCCAGCTGCTCGTAAGACGATTACTGAAATCGGTGGTTTGCGTGCCATCCCTTGGGTATTCTCATGGTCACAGAGTCGTGTTATGTTCCCTGGATGGTACGGGGTTGGTTCAAGCTTCAAGGAATTTATCGATAAAAATCCAGAAAATATCGCTATCCTACGAGATATGTACCAAAATTGGCCTTTCTTCCAATCGCTTCTTTCAAATGTTGATATGGTTTTATCAAAATCAAATATGAATATTGCTTTTGAATATGCTAAACTTTGTGAAGACGAGCAAGTTAAGGCCATCTATGAGACTATTTTAAATGAATGGCAAGTTACTAAGAACGTTATCTTGGCTATTGAAGGACATGACGAACTCTTAGCTGACAATCCATATCTAAAAGCTAGTCTGGATTACCGTATGCCTTACTTTAATATTCTCAACTATATTCAGTTGGAGTTGATCAAACGCCAACGTCGTGGAGAATTGTCCAGTGATCAAGAACGATTGATTCATATCACCATCAACGGAATTGCAACAGGATTGCGTAATTCAGGTTAATCATTTTCAAAAGTGAAGATCAAAAAAATTCTAATAGACTATTGACAAGTAGTTTAAAAATGATATAATTTAACCATTCAGAAAAGTAATCGTACAAACTTTCAAGAGAGTCTGTGGTAGCTGAAAACAGATAAGTGGCGATGATGAAAATTGGGCTGAATGCTGTTTAGAATTTGAAATCATAAAAATTCGGTGAGCACACCTTACAGTGCATCTCGTTATTGCGAGACAGAGCGATAGGGAAATTCCCTATAATTGAGGTGGTACCGCGCATCGACGTCCTCACACAAGTTTTTTGTGTGAGGATTTTTTTGATGGAGGTTAGTATGGAAAGAAAACGATGGCGTCGCTTGTTTAGATAAGTGAAGTATTTTAAAGGAATTAAAAAGGAGAAATAGAATGAAAAATAAACGTTTAATTGGAATTATCGCTGCATTAGCAGTCTTAGTAGCAGGAAGCTTGATTTACTCTTCAATGAATAAACCAGAAGCTAAGAATGAGAAGAAAGTTGCCAAAGTTGGTGTTCTTCAGTTTGTGAGCCATCCATCTCTTGACTTGATTTATAAAGGAATTCAAGATGGACTTGCAGAAGAAGGGTATAAAGATGACCAAGTTAAAATCGACTTTATGAACTCAGAAGGTGACCAAAGTAAGGTTGCGACAATGAGTAAACAATTGGTTGCAAATGGTAATGACCTTGTGGTTGGTATCGCAACACCAGCAGCCCAAGGCTTGGCTAGTGCAACAAAAGACCTACCGGTTATCATGGCTGCTATTACAGACCCAATTGGTGCTAACTTGGTCAAAGATTTGAAAAAACCAGGTGGCAACATTACAGGGGTATCTGACCACAATCCAGCTCAACAACAAGTTGAACTCATCAAGGCTCTGACACCGAATGTGAAAACAATCGGAGCCCTTTACTCAAGTAGCGAAGACAATTCAAAAACACAGGTTGAAGAATTTAAGGCTTATGCTGAAAAAGCAGGTCTGACAGTGGAAACATTTGCAGTTCCTTCAACAAATGAAATTGCCTCAACTGTCACTGTTATGACTAGCAAGGTAGATGCTATTTGGGTTCCAATTGATAACACCATTGCATCAGGATTTCCAACGGTTGTCTCTAGCAATCAAAGTTCTAAGAAACCAATTTATCCAAGTGCGACAGCTATGGTAGAAGTAGGTGGTTTGGCATCAGTTGTAGTTGACCAACATGACCTTGGTGTGGCAACTGGTAAAATGATTGCGCAAGTCTTGAAAGGTGCAAAACCAGCCGATACCCCAGTCAATGTCTTTTCAACTGGTAAGTCAGTCATCAATAAAAAAATAGCACAAGAACTAGGTATTACGATTCCTGAGTCTGTTCTCAAAGAAGCAGGACAAGTCATCGAATAAATAAGGTAGGGAGGAGGAGACTCTTCCTATTTTTTAAAAAGATGAATATAGAAAGGATTAAATAAAATATGATTGTTTCCATTATTTCTCAAGGATTTGTCTGGGCTATTTTAGGTCTGGGAATCTTTATGACATTTAGGATTTTAAACTTTCCAGATATGACGACAGAAGGTTCCTTCCCTCTTGGCGGAGCTGTTGCTGTCACTCTGATAACCAAAGGCGTGAACCCATTTTTAGCGACTCTTGTTGCTGTAGGAGCAGGTTGTTTGGCTGGAATGACAGCAGGACTTCTTTATACAAAAGGGAAGATTCCAACCTTGCTCTCAGGGATTTTGGTGATGACTTCCTGTCACTCTATCATGCTCTTGATTATGGGACGTGCCAATTTAGGCTTGCTTGGAACCAAGCAAATTCAGGATGTCTTGCCTTTTGATTCAGACTTGAATCAACTCTTGACAGGTCTTATCTTTGTCAGTCTTGTCATTGTTCTCATGCTCTTTTTCTTGGACACTAAACTCGGACAAGCCTATATTGCTACAGGTGACAATCCTGATATGGCTAGAAGTTTCGGGATTCATACTGGGCGCATGGAGCTTATGGGGTTGGTCTTATCAAATGGTGTGATTGCCCTTGCAGGAGCTCTCATTGCCCAACAAGAAGGGTATGCCGATGTATCTCGAGGAATAGGGGTTATCGTTGTGGGGCTTGCAAGTTTGATTATTGGAGAAGTTATCTTCAAGAGTTTGAGCTTGGCAGAACGTCTGGTTACCATCGTTGTAGGTTCTATCGCTTATCAATTCTTAGTGTGGGCAGTTATTGCGCTTGGCTTTAATACAAGTTACCTTCGTTTGTACAGCGCCGTGATTTTAGCAGTCTGCCTCATGATTCCAACATTTAAGCAAACAATCTTGAAAGGAGCCAAATTAAGTAAATGACAGCAATTGTAGAATTAAAAAATGCAACCAAAATCGTTAAAAATGGCTTTGATGAAGAGAAGATTATTTTAAATGATGTTTCCTTAGAAATTTTTGAACAGGACTTTATCACGATTTTAGGTGGAAATGGTGCTGGGAAATCAACCCTCTTTAACACTATTGCAGGAACTTTATCACTAACCAGTGGAACTATCCGTATTTTAGGTGAGGATGTTACCAAGTTTTCACCAGAGAAGCGGGCTAAGTATCTGTCTCGAGTCTTCCAAGATCCAAAGATGGGAACAGCTCCTCGTATGACAGTGGCTGAAAATCTTTTGATTGCCAAGTTTCGTGGTGAAAAGCGTGGACTGTTTCCGAGACGTCTGGCTAGCTATAAGGATGAATTTCAGGCAACTATTGAAAAAGTGGGAAACGGTCTTGAGAAACACTTGAATACACCGATTGAGTTCTTATCAGGTGGGCAAAGACAGGCCCTGAGTCTCTTGATGGCAACCTTGAAGCGACCTGAATTACTCTTGTTAGACGAGCATACTGCAGCTCTTGATCCAAAGACCAGTGTTTCCCTCATGGAATTGACAGATGAATTTGTCAAGAAAGATCAGTTGACAGCTCTTATGATTACTCATCACATGGAAGATGCTCTCAAATATGGCAATCGTTTAATTGTCATGAAAGAAGGACGAATTATTCAAGATTTGAACCAAGAAGAAAAAGCAAAAATGAAAATCTCTGATTATTATCAGCTCTTTGAATAAAGTAGGGAAAATGCGTGAAATGGTTTACTTTTTTTCTGAAATAAAGTATACTATATAAAGTAAACTATGATAACATGGAGGTATTGTGTATGGTTGACAAACCAGTCATTGAAGAAATCAAAAACAATGCCAACATTGTGGAAGTCATAGGAGATGTGATTTCTTTACAAAAGGCAGGACGGAACTATCTAGGGCTCTGTCCTTTTCATGGTGAAAAAACACCTTCTTTCAACGTTGTAGAGGACAAGCAGTTTTACCACTGTTTTGGTTGTGGCCGCTCGGGTGATGTCTTTAAATTCATCGAGGAGTACCAAGGGGTTCCCTTTATGGAGGCTGTCCAAATCTTAGGTCAGCGTGTTGGGATAGAGGTGGAAAAACCGCTTTATAGTGAGCAGAAGCCAGCTTCACCCCACCAAGCTCTTTATGATATGCACGAAGATACGGCTAAATTTTATCATGCTATTCTCATGACAACGACCATGGGGGAAGAGGCCAGAAACTACCTTTATCAGCGTGGTTTGACAGATGAAGTGCTCAAACATTTTCGGATTGGTTTAGCACCTCCAGAACGAAACTATCTCTATCAACGTTTGTCTGATCAGTATCGTGAAGAGGATTTCCTAGATTCAGGACTTTTTTACCTTTCAGATGCCAATCAATTTGTAGACACCTTTCACAATCGCATCATGTTTCCCTTGACCAATGATCAGGGAAAGGTCATTGCCTTCTCAGGTCGTATCTGGCAGAAAACGGATTCACAAACTTCTAAGTATAAAAATAGCCGATCAACTGCAATTTTTAATAAAAGTTACGAATTATATCATATGGATAGGGCAAAAAAATCTTCTGGAAAAGCCAGTGAGATTTACCTGATGGAAGGGTTCATGGATGTCATTGCAGCCTATCGGGCTGGAATCGAAAATGCTGTCGCTTCTATGGGAACAGCCTTGAGTCGTGAGCATGTTGAGCATCTGAAAAGGTTAACCAAGAAGTTGGTTCTTGTTTACGATGGCGATAAGGCTGGACAAGCCGCGACATTGAAAGCATTGGATGAAATTGGTGATATGCCTGTGCAGATTGTCAGCATGCCTGATAACTTGGATCCAGATGAGTATCTACAAAAAAATGGTCCAGAAGACTTGGCCTATCTATTAACGAAAACTCGTATTAGTCCGATTGAGTTTTACATTCACCAGTACAAACCTGAAAACAGTGAAAATCTGCAAGCCCAGATTGAGTTTATTGAAAAAATAGCTCCTTTGATTGTTCAAGAAAAGTCCATCACTGCTCAAAACAGCTATATACATATTTTAGCTGACAGTCTGGCGTCCTTTGATTATGCCCAGATTGAGCAGATTGTTAATGAGAGTCGTCAGGCGCAAAGGCAGAATCGCATGGAAGGAATTTCCAGACCGACGTCAATCACTATGCCTGTCACCAAGCAGTTATCGGCTATTATGAGGGCAGAAGCCCATCTACTCTATCGGATGATGGAATCCCCTCTTGTTTTGAATGATTACCGTTTGCGAGAAGATTTTGCATTTGATACACCTGAATTTCAGGTCTTATATGACTTGCTTGGTCAGTATGGCAATCTTCCTCCAGAAGTTTTAGCAGAGCAGACAGAAGAAGTTGAAAGAGCTTGGTATCAAGTCTTAGCTCAGGATTTACCTGCTGAGATGTCGCCGCAGGAACTTAGTGAAGTAGAAATGACTCGAAACAAGGCCCTCTTGAATCAGGACAATATGAGAATCAAAAAGAAGGTGCAGGAAGCTAGCCATGTAGGAGATACCGACACAGCCCTAGAAGAATTGGAACGTTTAATTTCCCAAAAGAGAAGAATGGAGTAATAATGGCAACAAAACAAAAAGAAGTAACAACATTTGACGTGCAAGTAGCAGAATTTATCCGTAATCATAAGCAAAAAGGGACAGCAACAGATGATGAAATCAATGCTAGTCTGGTGATTCCTTTTACCTTGGATGCTGATGGGATTGAAGATCTCTTGCAACGGATTCAAGATGCAGGAATTTCTATCACAGATAACGAAGGAAATCCGAGCGCGCGTGTTCTTAGCACTGAAGAAGAGCCGGAACTCAGCGATGAGGACTTGATTGGGTCAACTTCGGCTAAGGTCAATGACCCTGTTCGTATGTACTTGAAAGAAATCGGAGTCGTTCCTCTCTTGACCAATGAAGAGGAAAAAGAATTGGCACTAGCTGTTGAAGCTGGCGATATTGAAGCCAAACAACGTCTTGCGGAAGCCAACCTTCGTTTGGTTGTTTCCATTGCCAAGCGTTATGTCGGCCGTGGTATGCAGTTCCTTGACTTGATTCAAGAAGGGAACATGGGCTTGATGAAGGCGGTTGACAAGTTTGACTATTCTAAAGGGTTCAAGTTCTCAACTTACGCAACTTGGTGGATTCGTCAGGCCATCACTCGTGCTATTGCGGATCAAGCTCGTACCATCCGTATCCCAGTCCATATGGTTGAAACCATCAATAAATTGGTTCGTGAACAACGTAATCTCCTTCAAGAATTGGGACAAGATCCAACACCTGAGCAAATCGCTGAACGTATGGATATGACTCCTGACAAGGTTCGTGAAATCTTGAAGATTGCCCAAGAACCAGTATCTCTTGAAACTCCAATCGGTGAAGAGGATGATAGCCACCTTGGGGACTTTATCGAAGATGAAGTGATTGAAAATCCAGTGGACTATACAACTCGTATCGTCTTGCGTGAGCAGTTGGATGAGGTCTTGGATACTCTTACAGACCGTGAAGAAAATGTTCTGCGTCTCCGTTTTGGACTAGATGATGGAAAAATGCGTACCCTTGAAGATGTGGGTAAAGTATTTAACGTAACCCGTGAGCGTATCCGTCAGATTGAAGCTAAGGCTTTGAGAAAACTACGCCAACCAAGTCGTAGCAAACCGCTTCGTGATTTTATTGAAGACTAAGAGTGAGGAAAATATGGCTTATACAGAAGAGCAAATTGAAAATATCAAAACACGAATTTTATCAGTCTTGGAAGAAGTTATTGACCCTGAGTTGGGAATCGATATTGTCAATCTTGGTTTGATTTATGAGATTCGTTTTGACGGCGACACAGGGCAAACAGAGATTGATATGACGTTGACAACTATGGGTTGTCCCCTAGCTGACCTTTTGACGGACCAGATTTATGATGCCATGACAGAGGTGCCAGAAGTAACGGATACTGAGGTTAAATTAGTCTGGTATCCAGCTTGGACAGTTGAAAAAATGAGTCGCTATGCCCGCATTGCCCTAGGCATTAAGTAAACAGATAAAAGCATGTGAGAGACCATTGGAAAAGTGAGGAAATTTCCCATCTTTTCCTCTAGTCTCTCCTTTCTTTTGCTGATTTTATTCAAAGAAAATGATATAATAGTAGTTATGGAAAAAAAGAAATTACGCATCAATATGTTGAGTTCAAGTGAGAAAGTAGCAGGACAAGGAGTTTCAGGTGCTTACCGTGAATTAGTTCGTCTTCTTCACCGTGATGCCAAGGACCAATTGATTGTTACAGAAAATCTTCCAATAGAGGCAGATGTGACTCACTTTCATACAATTGATTTCCCCTATTATTTATCAACATTTCAAAAGAAACGCTCAGGAAGGAAAATTGGCTATGTGCATTTCTTACCTGATACACTTGAGGGGAGTTTGAAAATTCCATTTTTCTTAAAGGGAATTGTGAAACGCTATGTATTTTCTTTTTACAACCGGATGGAGCATTTGGTGGTGGTCAATCCTATGTTTATCGAGGATTTGGTGGCAGCTGGTATTCCACGTGAAAAAGTGACCTATATTCCTAATTTTGTCAATAAGGAAAAATGGCATCCTCTTCCGCAAGAAGAGGTGATGAGACTACGAACAGATTTAGGTCTTAGTGACAAACAGTTTATCGTAGTAGGTGCTGGGCAAGTTCAGAAACGTAAAGGGATTGATGACTTTATCCGTCTGGCTGAGGAATTGCCTCAGATTACCTTTATCTGGGCCGGTGGTTTCTCTTTTGGTGGCATGACAGATGGTTATGAACGCTACAAGAAAATCATGGAAAATCCCCCTAAAAATTTGATGTTTCCAGGTATTGTATCGCCAGAGCGGATGCGCGAGTTGTATGCCCTAGCGGATCTTTTCTTGTTGCCTAGTTATAATGAGCTCTTTCCGATGACGATTTTAGAGGCTGCCAGTTGTGAAGCTCCGATTATGTTGCGTGATTTGGATCTTTATAAGGTAATTTTGGAGGGAAATTATCGGGCGACAGCAGACAGAGAAGAGATGAAAGAAGCTATTTTGGAATATCAAGCGAATCCTGTTGCTTTAAAAGATTTGAAAGAAAAAGCTAAGAATATTTCTAGAGAATATTCAGAAGAGCATCTGTTACAAATCTGGTTGGATTTTTATGATAAACAAGCCGCTTTAGGGAGAAAGTAAAAAGTGAGGTAATCTATGCGAATTGGTTTATTTACAGATACCTATTTTCCTCAGGTTTCAGGTGTTGCGACCAGTATTCGAACCTTGAAAACAGAACTTGAAAAGCAGGGGCATGCTGTTTTTATCTTTACGACGACAGATAAGGATGTCAATCGTTATGAAGATTGGCAAATTATCCGCATTCCAAGTGTTCCTTTCTTTGCTTTTAAGGATCGCCGCTTTGCCTATCGAGGATTCAGCAAAGCACTGGAAATTGCTAAACAGTATCAGCTGGATATCATCCATACTCAGACAGAATTTTCTCTTGGCTTGTTGGGGATTTGGATTGCGCGTGAATTGAAGATTCCAGTCATCCATACCTATCACACACAATACGAAGACTATGTCCACTATATTGCGAAGGGGATGTTGATTCGTCCTAGTATGGTAAAGTACTTAGTAAGAGGTTTCCTGCATGATGTGGATGGAGTCATTTGCCCGAGTGAGATTGTCCATGACTTGCTATCTGACTATAAGGTCAAGGTTGAAAAACGAGTCATTCCAACAGGGATTGAATTAGCTAAGTTTGAGCGTCCGGAAATCAAGCAGGAAAATTTGAAAGAACTACGTAGTAAACTAGGGATTCAAGATGATGAACAGATGTTGCTGAGCCTTTCCAGAATTTCCTATGAAAAAAATATTCAAGCAGTACTAGCAGCCTTTGCAGAAGTTCTGAAAGAAGAAGACAATGTCAAACTGGTAGTTGCCGGGGATGGTCCTTATCTGGATGATCTCAAAGAGCAAACCCAGAAACTAGAGATTCAAGACTCCGTCATCTTTACAGGCATGATTGCTCCTAGTGAGACGGCTCTCTATTATAAGGCGGCAGATTTCTTCATCTCGGCATCGACAAGTGAAACCCAAGGCTTGACCTACTTGGAAAGTTTGGCTAGTGGGACGCCTGTCATTGCACATGGAAATCCTTATCTGGACAATCTTATCAGTGATAAAATGTTTGGAACCTTGTATTATGGAGAACATGATTTGGCTGGAGCTATTTTAGAAGCCCTGATTGCAACACCAGATATGAATGAGCATACTTTATCAGAGAAATTGTACGAGATTTCAGCTGAGAATTTTGGAAAACGAGTGCATGAGTTTTATCTGGATGCCATTATTTCAAATAATTTCCAGAAAGATTTAGCCAAAGATGATACGGTTAGTCAGCGTATTTTTAAGACAGTTTTGTATTTACCACAACAGGTGGTTGCTGTACCCGTAAAAGGCTCTAGACGCATGCTGAAGGCTTCAAAAACACAGTTAATCAGCATAAGAGATTATTGGAAAGACCATGAAGAATAGAAAGAGGAACAGCTATGAAAAAACAATTAATGAGAAGTGGGCGTGACAAAAAGATTGCGGGTGTTTGTGCTGGAGTGGCCCATTATCTGGATATGGATCCAACTATCGTTCGAGTCATTTGGGGTGTCCTTGCTTGCTGTTACGGAGCGGGAATTGTTGCTTATATCATTTTATGGATTATCGCACCTGTAGCAAGTGACTATTGAAAACTAGCTCAATTCATGCTAAGATAATAGAAAATAGAATATAACGAAGGAGAGAAAAATGGCATTTGGAGATAATGGAAATCGTAAAAAAACTTTGTTTGAGAAAATAACCTTGTTTATCGTGATTATCATGCTAGTAGCAAGTTTATTGGGAATTTTTGCAACTGCAATTGGTGCCCTCAGTAATCTATAAAATAGATTCAAAAAAATTTAGTGACTGGGATTTCCCAGCCCTTTTTTAAAGTGAGAAGATAAAATGAGTATGTTTTTAGATACAGCTAAGATTAAGGTCAAGGCTGGTAATGGTGGCGATGGCATGGTTGCCTTTCGCCGTGAAAAATATGTCCCTAATGGTGGTCCTTGGGGTGGTGATGGTGGTCGTGGAGGTAATGTGGTCTTCGTTGTAGACGAAGGACTACGTACCCTCATGGATTTCCGCTATAACCGTCATTTCAAGGCTGATTCTGGTGAAAAAGGAATGACCAAAGGGATGCATGGGCGTGGTGCTGAGGATCTTAGAGTTCGAGTGCCACAAGGTACGACAGTTCGTGATGCGGATACTGGCAAGGTCTTGACAGATTTGATTGAACACGGGCAAGAATTTATTGTAGCCCACGGTGGTCGTGGTGGACGTGGAAATATTCGTTTCGCAACACCAAAAAATCCTGCACCGGAAATCTCTGAAAATGGAGAACCAGGTCAGGAACGTGAGTTACAATTGGAACTAAAAATCCTTGCGGATGTCGGTTTAGTAGGTTTCCCATCTGTAGGGAAATCAACACTTTTAAGTGTTATCACATCGGCTAAACCAAAAATCGGTGCCTACCACTTTACGACAATTGTGCCAAATCTAGGTATGGTTCGTACCCAATCAGGTGAATCCTTTGCAGTAGCTGATTTACCAGGTTTGATTGAAGGGGCTAGTCAAGGTGTTGGTCTGGGGACCCAGTTCCTCCGTCACATCGAGCGTACACGTGTCATCCTTCACATCATTGATATGTCAGCTAGCGAAGGCCGTGATCCATATGAGGATTATCTTGCCATCAATAAAGAACTGGAGTCATACAATCTTCGCCTCATGGAGCGTCCACAGATTATCGTAGCCAACAAAATGGACATGCCTGAGAGTCAAGAAAATCTTGAAGAATTCAAGAAGAAATTGGCTGAAAACTACGATGAATTTGAAGAGTTACCAGCTATCTTCCCAATTTCTGGATTGACCAAGCAAGGTTTGGCAACGCTTTTGGATGCGACAGCTGAATTGTTAGACAAGACACCAGAATTCTTGCTCTACGACGAGTCAGATATGGAAGAAGAAGCTTACTATGGATTTGACGAGGAAGAGAAAGCCTTTGAAATTAGCCGTGATGACGATGCGACATGGGTACTTTCTGGTGAAAAACTCATGAAACTCTTTAATATGACCAACTTTGATCGTGATGAATCTGTCATGAAATTTGCCCGCCAACTTCGTGGTATGGGGGTTGATGAATCCCTTCGTGCGCGTGGTGCTAAAGATGGTGACTTGGTTCGCATTGGTAAATTTGAGTTTGAATTTGTAGACTAGGAGACTGGTATGGGAGATAAACCGATATCTTTCCGAGATGCGGATGGCAATTTCGTTTCCGCCGCAGATGTTTGGAATGAAAAGAAATTGGAAGAACTGTTTAATCGTCTCAATCCAAATCGTGCTCTGAGATTGGCACGAATTAAAAAAGACAATCCATCTTAAATACGTAAGATAAAACTCCAATTATCAGTCAAGTTAACTGTAACAAATAGAAGCTAAGATCGAGAAAGGGCAAAATTTGTCCTTTCTTTTTATTTATAAAGTATAATATATTGAAATAGAATATCAACAAATAGACTAGGGAATTCAAATCAAATTTCTAACAAGGCTTTATAAGTCGTGTTGTCCTATTCTAGCTTCAAGACACTGTATTTTTTCTATTAAAAAGAATTTTTTTGCAAAAATGGTTGGTTATTTTGTTTATTCATGCTATAATAGGAACAATTACTTTTAGGAGGTGCAGTATGCCTTATTTATTTGAGATATTACCGAGTTTACTGAATGGTGCGAGCACGACTGTACAGGTCTTTGCACTGGTCTTGCTATTTTCGATTCCTTTGGGCGTTTTGATTGCCTTTGCCTTGCAAGTCCATTGGAAGCTCCTCCATTATCTGATTAACATTTATATCTGGGTTATGCGTGGCACCCCCTTACTCTTGCAACTGATTTTTATTTATTATGTGCTCCCAAGTATTGGGATTCGTCTGGATCGCCTTCCTGCAGCTATCATTGCCTTTGTTCTCAACTATGCAGCTTACTTTGCAGAAATTTTCCGTGGGGGAATTGACACTATTCCAAGAGGACAGTATGAGGCTGCCAAGGTCTTGAAGTTTAGTCCCTTTGCCACAGTGCGCTATATTATCTTGCCCCAAGTGACCAAGATCGTTCTTCCTAGTGTCTTTAATGAAGTTATGAGTTTGGTCAAGGATACTTCTTTGGTCTATGCTCTTGGAATTTCAGACCTTATCTTGGCTAGTCGAACAGCTGCCAACCGTGACGCCAGTCTGGTTCCCATGTTCTTGGCAGGAGCCATTTACTTGATTTTGATTGGGATTGTGACAATTATTTCCAAAAAAGTTGAGAAGAAGTACAGTTATTATAGATAGGAGGCAGCTATGTTAGAATTACGAAATATCAATAAGAAATTTGGAGACAAACAAATTCTGTCTGATTTCAGTCTAAGTATTCCTGAAAAGCAAATCCTGGCTATCGTTGGGCCTTCCGGTGGAGGTAAGACAACTCTTTTACGTATGCTTGCAGGTCTTGAAACCATTGATTCAGGGCAAATCTTTTATAATGGAGAATCTTTAGAACTGGATGAATTGGAGAAGCGAAACCTACTGGGATTTGTATTCCAAGATTTTCAACTGTTTCCTCATTTATCAGTTCTGGAAAATTTGACTTTATCACCTGTGAAGACCATGGGAATGAAGCAGGAAGAGGCTGATAAGAAGGCGCGTGGTCTCTTAGAACAGTTAGGACTAGCAGGGCATGCAGATGCCTATCCATTTTCATTATCTGGTGGGCAAAAGCAGCGGGTGGCTTTGGCGCGTGCTATGATGATCGACCCAGAAATCATTGGCTACGATGAACCAACTTCTGCCCTAGATCCAGAATTGCGCTTGGAAGTGGAGAAGCTAATCTTGCAAAATAGGGAACTTGGGATGACACAGATTGTGGTAACCCACGATTTGCAGTTCGCGGAAAATATTGCAGATCAGATTCTCAAGGTTGAGCCCAAGTAGGAGGTGCCAATGACTAATAAGAAAATTGCTTTAGTGTTGGTTTCGCTCCTGACTCTCTTTTTAACGGCTTGTACTCAGAAGGCTAGCGATCCAAAGCAGGATAACTGGGATAAGTATCAAGAGCAGGGGAGTATAACCATTGGTTTTGACAATACCTTTGTACCTATGGGATTTGAAGAAAAGAATGGCCAATATACAGGCTTTGATATTGATTTGGCGCAAGCAGTTTCTGAAAAATTAGGTTTTAAGGTTCAATTTCAACCAATCGACTGGGATATGAAGGAGACGGAACTGCAAAACGGAACTATAGATGCCATCTGGAATGGCTATTCTGCCACTGATGAACGCCGAGAGAAGGTTGCCTTTAGCATTCCATATATGGAAAATCAGCAAGTTCTGGTTGCGAAGAAAAGCCAGCAGATTCATTCAGTAGAGGATATGAAGGATAAGACCTTGGGAGCCCAAGCCGGTTCCTCTGGTTATTTGGACTTTGAGGCCCAGCCAGATTTATTGAAAAATCGTGTCAAAGACCAGAAGGCTAATCAGTACCAGAGTTTCAATGAAGCCTTGATTGATTTGAAAAACGACCGGATTGATGCTCTGTTAATTGACCGAGTGTATGCCAATTATTATCTTCAATCTGAGGGTATATTAAATGACTACAATGTCTTTTCAGCAGGATTTGAAAGTGAATCCTTTGCGGTCGGAGTTAGACCAGCTGATAAAAGATTATTAACAGCATTAAACCAGGCCTTAATCGAACTATACCAAGAAGGCAAGTTCCAGAAAATCAGCCAAAAATGGTTTGGAGAAGATGTGGCAACAAAAGAAGTAAAAGAAGTAAAAGAAGGAAAATAAAATCAATAGCAAGCCTAGTTTTGTTTTTAAAACTGGGCTTTGTTTTTTTATAGATTTTATTTTATAAAGCTATAGCAACTTCTAAATTTTTTAGCTATTTTGGGTAGATCTTGTGCATCTAGCTTCATTCTGTAATCCCTTATCTATAGCTAAAACTCAATGAAGACGTAATAAAAAATATCAGAAAATTCCTTTTTGTAATCAAATTATATAAACAATCAAATAATATAGAAAATCTCTAAAGTAATATAAATTTTATTTTTTGTAAGGGCTTACCACAAATAAGAGTTTATGAAATTACTGTAGCGACTATACCTGAAATTGCTTGATTTGTTGTTTTAAAAAGAGTATAATAAGTTATAACCTTTTAAAATATACAAAAATATTTTAGGGGGGGGGCTTTTTATTTAGCTTCCTTAAGTATATTAACCGATAGTTATCGGAAAAAGGAGTAAGAAAATGTTTAAACCCAAAGTGCGTCATGTTCGCCAATCGCAAGTGGAGAAATTCACACGTTACAGTATCCGTAAGGTTAGTTTTGGTGCGGCTAGTGTGGCTGTAGCTACTGGTTTGTTTTTCCTTGGTGGAGGAAGCGTCCAAGCAGCTGAACCAGTAACTAATCCAGAGTCTACAGAAGTTCAAAATCTAAATGGTAAGTCCCCAGACCCCTCTAAGGAAGTTGCTGAACAAGTATCTGCTACTGCTGAAGTGGCCGATGGACAAAATAATACTTCTGTAAAAGAATCTGCTACTTACAAACAAGCCAGTGAAGTTGAAACTCCAACTGTAGTGACAGAAAAAGCTGATATTAATACCACATCGTTAGAAGATTTAGTGGCTAAAGTTGAAAGTCGATTAAGTCAATTAACTGAAGGTAAGAAAACAAAATCAGTCATTGATGATGCTAAAAATTTGGTTCATAAAGCAAAAGAACTTTTGAACGATGATACAAAAACACAGGCAAAAGTTGCTGCACTTGCTAAACAACTTTCAAGTAGCCTTGTCATTTTAAACAGTATCAAATCAGAAGTAACTGAAGAAGAAAAAGTAAACAAGAACCAAGATCCACGAAACGGAAAAGAGATTCCAGGAAAAGGTGAGAGTGGGTTTAGAGAAGCTGCCTCTACAACAAATCCAATTATTCCGGCCAAAGAAGGCCCAACGAATAATAATAAACTAGGTTCAGGAAATAATCCAAAGGATGGTGTTTTTGAGAGTGCAAAAAACCAATTTGGAGATATTGATTTCACTAATGCAACAGAAAAAAATAAAACAGTTAATAAACAATGGTCTAGAAGCACAGCATCTCAAGGTGGAGAGACAAAAATTCTAGGAAGCGTAACTTATAACTGGAAAGAAAAAGAAATTACTGCAGATGAAGCGAATAATCATAATGCCTTAAATGGTTGGAAAATTGAAGGTGGGGAAAAAGTTACAGCTGTTAAACCAGAAGAACCAACAAATGTTCCAGCGGATCGACCTGCAGAATTTTCTGCTAAACCTTCTAAAGTCTATGATTTAAATGGGAAAGTTCGTCCTAATGAAAATGAAACTCCAGCAACTAATCATCCACTTGGAGTGAATGCTGCAAATCAAAACTACGCTAACGGTGTCAATCATTCTGGTATGGTAGGTACACACAGTTTGCCTAAAGGCTACTATCTAGAACTCGGGAAAAAAGGGACAAAAATTTCTAAAGAATACTCTGTAAATGGAAATTCTAGAGTTATGTTAAGTGCCATTACTGGTGGAGCCTATGGTAATGCTGGAACTGCTGGTACCGGTGAAAGATTAAAAATTACAGTTTATGACGAAAAAGGTAATAAAATTTCTAGTATAAGAGATGACCAAGGAATAGGAACAAAATATGAAAGTGAACATATATCAACTCCTACTGGATCAGGAGGAAATGGAGATGGTTGGTCAGAATACCGTGCTATTTACGAGATACCTCAAGATGTAAAGAAAATTAAGGTTGAAATAGAAGCGTTAGATGACGGTACAGCGATTAATAACTCTTATTTAATGAATTCGAATAGCACTATAAGTGACGGATATTTTGTCGGTGCAGTTAACCTAGCAGTAGGTACTGGTACGGAAATGACTACTAATGTCAAAAGTAATAGACAAGAAGGAAAGTATGGAGAGGATTATCTTTATAAGTCAAAACAAACTGGTGAATTTGAATTTACTGTTAATAGTGTTGGTGGAATTCGTCACTATGGTAGTGCGGAAACTGAAATCGAAGTTCCTGAAGGGGTAGTTTTACCTGAAAACATTACAAATCCTACAGGAAATGTTTGGTTTGGAAATGTTCCAGTTTCAGCCAAAAATATCATTTGGGATCCTCAAACAAGAAAATTAAAACTTCGATATAACACTTCGAAATTTAATAATGGAGTAGGACCTTATATAGGAGTAGGATCTAATGATGGTTCACGTCTATTTAGATTACCATTTACAACAACGGATAATTACAGAGGGACTGCTACATTTAAAGTTAAAACATTTTTACCTAACGGTCTAAATGATGCTCAGAATAATAAAATTTTAAATACTGGTGATGTAGTAAATGCAAATGGTATTTATCATCCTGTGGTAGATGGATTGAGAAATACAGATAATCCTGATTACTACTACAATAAAACGATTTATATCGATACAAAAAGACCAGATATACCAACAGTAGAAGCCGTGCATACAGATAGTATTCGTGGTGAGAAAAAAGATAAAAATCAAGTAAAAGAGTTACTCGTCTCAATTCCAACTAAAAATACAGATTTAACGGATGAAGCACGTGAGAAAAAAGATATTGTTGAAAATGATAAAAATAATGGAGTAGATAGAGCTCACACTGCTGGTGCTGAAACAGTAGATAAAGCAGTAGATAAAATCGGTGCAGCTATTGGTGGATTAACTTCAATGAAAGTTACGTTACCAAATAGTAAAACTCCAATTACACTGAACAAAAAAGAAGATGGTTGGTATATTGGTGAAACAAAAGTTGAAGAACGTGATGGTAAGTTAGTTGTACCAGTTCCAGTAGGTACAGATTTAACGGAAGCGAATGAGAGAACAAATCCGGACAAACGTATAAAAGTGACTGTGTTTGATAAAGCGGGAAATGAATCCGATCCAGCTTATGCTAATGTGTTAAATGAAGCGCCAACAGTAGCAGTTGAGAAAAAAGACTTATATGTTTATAAAACCAAAGAAGCTGATAAATGGAACAATGAGAAAGTTCTAGAAAAAGCGAAAGCATCAGCAACTGACTTAGAAGATGATCGTGATGGTGTTGATTCTACTAAACCAACAATCGCAGTAAGTGATGCAGGTAACCTAGATACAACTAAAGTTGGAGATTACACTGTAAAAGTTCAATCGACTGATAGCGAAGGTAAGAAATCAACAGAAGCAGAAGTAACTGTTCATGTATTGGATTTAATCAAAGTAGACCCAACAGTAACAACTAATCCAACAAATCCAAGTACAACAGCTCCAGTATCTCCAAAAACAGCAGATACACCTGTAAAAGAAGGAGATGAAAATCTTGGTAAATATCCAGCAGGAGTTACTCGTGAGGACTTAGTTAAAGAAGTTACACGTACAATTAAGTATTTAAAAGAAGCGGATAAAGATAAAGTAGATGCTCAACCAATTGAAACGGATAAGGTCGATAAAATTCAAAAAGTAACTTATAAACGTACTGCAACGGTTAACCCAGAAACGAAGGAAGTAACGTATTCAGATTGGTCAGTTTATGAAGGTGCAGATAAATTAACAGATGCAACAGTTGATGGCACAAAAGGGAAGTTTAATGAAGTCCCTTCTCCTGTAGTAAATAGTTATTTATTAGTGGATAATGAGGATAAAATCGTTCCTGCAAAAGAAGCACCTACGCCAACTTCAACTGGTCTTGTCACTCCAGAAGTGAAGAAAGTTCTTTATAAAGAAATTGGATCATTTGTTCCAACTTATCCAAATGGTAAGAAACCAAATGATGCGCCAGAAAAAATTCATTATCCAAATCATCCAACAGATCCAAGCAAACCAGGAGATTTTGGAACAATTACCATTCCTTATGTACCAGGTTATACACCAGTGTATAATGGAGTAGAATTAACACCGAAAAATCCAAATAATCCTAAGGAAGGATACAAAGTTCCAGACGGATTTAATCCAGCAGATAACTTTGGGAATTCAGAGATTACTTATACTCCTTCTAATCAGAAAGCAACAGTAGTCATTGAGAAAAAGGTTGATAGTGGCACAAATGAAGTTGTTCAAAGTTACGAATTAACAGGTAAATCTGGTGAAGAATTACCAACCAATACGGACATTGAAAATAAAATTAAAGAATTGAAAAATAAAGGGTACGAAGTTGAAAGTGATGGCTACCATACAGCAGACAATCATCATCCAACTTTTGATGACCAAGAAGATGTGAACCCAACTGATGGAACTTCGACACCTTCTCAAACGTTTAAAGTAGTTGTAAAACCTAGAATTATTGAAGTACCTGTTACAACACCTCATGAAAAAGATACACCTGTAGATTCAAATGGAGAAAATCCAGATTTGAAATGGCCTGATGGATTGACAGAGACTGATTTGAAAACAACAGCTAAACGTGTAATTTCATATGTGAAGAAAGAATCTGACACTGCTACAGAAGAAAAAGCGAAGGATTCTACTGAACAAGTAGTTACATTTACAAGAAAAGCAAAAGTAAATCTTGTCGATAAAACAGTCGAATATACAGATTGGGAAGCACCAAATAAAACATGGGATAAAGTAGAAGTTGAAACAGTAACAGGCTATATTGCAGATAAGAAAGAAGTTGCTGCAAAAGAAGTTCCTACCCCTACAAAAGATACAAAAATCATTCCTGATGAAGCTGAAAAAGTGACTTATACGAAAATTGGAAGTTGGACTCCAATTAATCCGACAACAGGTTTAGAAGAAGCTCCAATTCCATTCCCTAATGATCCAAAAGATCCAACCAAAACTGGGGAAATCACACAAATTATCCCTCATAAAGATGGTTATACTCCAAAAGATGGAAGCGGAAATCCGTTAACACCAATTGATCCAGATCATTTAGATAAAGGATATCATCCACCAAAAATTACGGATCCAAAAGCGAATATTAAGATTACTTATGATAAAGATGATCAAAAAGTAAGAGTGAAATTTGTTTCCGTAGATGCGAATGATAAAGAAACACCACTAGATGAAAAATATAATCTTGAAATTACTGGTAAAACGGGTGATGTAATACCAGAAGAAGGAATTCAAGCACGTCTTGAAGTGTTAAAATCAATGGGTTATATCGTAAAAGATAATCCGTTTGATCAAAATCCAGTTTTCGATGCGAAGAAAGATACACCTACTGATATAAGTCAACACTATACGATTACATTAACTCCAAAAGTTTCAACATCTACACCTGTATATGTAGTTGAAGGAGATAAACCAACAGTAAACAAATTAAAAGATGCTGTTACTACAGAAGGAAATGAAAAAACAGTAGATGAAACGAAAATACCAGAAACAAAGGGTAAAGTTGGTGATGATTCATTAACAACACCAGTAAAAGTAACGTATGGTACAGGTGAAAATAAACGAGAAGAAATAGTGAATGTACCGATCAAAGTGGTTAAAGGTTACCCACAAATCGTTCCAGTTGATGAAGGTAAGAAACAACCATCTCCTGAAGATAGCATTGATTCGAATGATTACCCAGATGATGCAACATTTGAGTACAAAGAAGAAGTAGATACATCTAAACCAGGGGACAAGAAAGTTACTGTCGTTGTGAAGCAAGGCGATAAGGTATTAGTTGAAGTACCAGCAACTGTACGTGTTGTAGAAAGCTACCCACAATTTGTCCCAGTAGATAAGGATAACAAACAACCAGCTGTAGAAGGAAGTATTGACCCTAAAGCCTTCCCTAAAGATACAGAGTTTACTTATGAAACTCCTGTAGACACAACAAGGCCAGGCGAAAAAGATGTGGTAGTTGTAGCGAAGATTGGCGATGAAGTTATTGCAAAAGTTCCAGCAAAAGTGATGGTCGTTGAACCTAAGACACAATACGTAGTAGCAGATCCAAGTAAGCCGCAACCAGATGCTTCTAAGAGTATTGATCCAGAACAATACCCAGATGGAATAACATTTGAGTACAAGACACCAGTAGACACAACAACGCCGGGCGAAAAAGATGTAGTCGTTGTTGCTAAAGACGGAGATGATACACTTGTTGAAGTACCAACAAAAGTGAAGGTTGTACAAGGTTACCCACAAATCGTTCCAGTTGATGAAGGTAAAAAACAACCATCACCTGAAGATAGTATTGATTCGAATGATTACCCAAAAGATGCAACATTTGAGTACAAAGAAGAAGTAGATACATCTAAACCAGGGGACAAGAAAGTTACTGTCGTTGTGAAGCAAGGCGATAAAGTATTAGTTGAAGTACCTGCAACTGTACGTGTTGTAGAAAGCTATCCACAATTTGTCCCAGTAGACAAGGATAAAAAACAACCAGCTGTCGAAGGAAGTATTGATCCTAAAGCCTTCCCTAAAGATACAGAGTTTACTTACGAAACTCCAGTAGACACAACAACCCCAGGTGAAAAAGATGTAACAGTTGTAGCGAAGATTGGCGATGAAGTTATTGCAAAAGTCCCAGCAAAAGTGATGGTCGTTGAACCTAAGACACAATATGTGCCAGTTGATAAATCAAACAAACAACCAGATGCATCTAAGAGTATTGATCCTGAACAATATCCAGATGGAGTAACATTTAAATACAAAACTCCAGTAGATACCACAACCCCAGGCGAAAAAGATGTTGTTGTAGAAGCAAAAGACGGAGAAGATAAACTTGTTGAAGTACCTGCTAAGGTTAAAGTAGTGGAAGGTAAAGAACAATTAATTCCTGTAAATCCAACTGAAAAACCACAAGCCAGAGATAGTATTACTCCAAGTGATTATCCAGAAGGTTCAACATTTGAATACAAAGTTCCAGAAGGACAAACTGAACCGTTCGATACAACAATCGCTGGAGATAAACCGGTAACAGTAGTTGTGAAAGATAAAAATGGAAATGTATTAGTTGAAGTTCCAGCAACGATTAAAGTGGTAGAAGCTAAACCTACACCAATTGAAACGCCAGTAACGAAAACACCTTTAGTAAAAGAGGATATTGCTAAATATGTTAAAGTTCCAGAAGGTGGTAAGGTCACAAATGTTGAAAACATTCCAGACTTAACAACCCCAGGTAAGAAAGCTCCAGTTAAAGTTACTGTAGAATTACCAAATGGTAAAACAACGACAGTAGAGGTTCCTGTGAATGTAACTCCAGTTAAAGGAATTGAAACACCAGTAACTAAGACTCCATTAACCCCAGAGGATTACACTAAGGGAATCACGATTCCAGAAGGTGGTAAGGTCACAAATGTTGAGAACATTCCAGACTTAACAACCCCAGGTAAGAAAGCTCCAGTTAAAGTTACTGTAGAATTACCAAATGGAAAAACAATTACTGTTGATGTTCCTGTGAATGTAACACCAGCTACTGGAATTGAAACACCGGTAACAGATACTCCGCTAACAAAAGAAGATATCGAGAAACACGTGAAGGTTCCAGAAGGTGGAAAAATTGTTGGAGTAGGTGAAATTCCAAAAGTAAATACTCCAGGAGATAAAGGTACTGTCAAAGTTAAAATTGAACTTCCTAATGGTAAACAAATTGAAGTTGAAGTCCCTGTCAAAGTAACTCCAATTAAAGATATTGTGAAGAAATTGGGGGATCCAATTACAAATGAAGATGTTGAAAAACATATTCAGATTCCAGAAGGTGGCAAGATTATCAGTATTGGAGATAAACCATCTACAGATATTCCAGGAGAAAGACCAAGTGTACCAGTGGTAATTGAACTACCAGGTGGTAAACGTGTAACTATCAAAGTTCCTGTCGTTGTTACTCCGAAAACAACTCCGATTGTTGTTGAAGTTGGAACACCTATTACTGAAAATGATGTGAAGAAACATGTAGATCTTCCTGAAGGATGGAAGATTACTAAAGTGGGCGAAATTCCAAAAACAAGTACACCTGGTGATAAGCCATCTGTAACGGTTGAGATTGAATTACCGGATGGACGTAAAGTGCCAGTAGAAGTTCCTGTGAAAGTAACACCTAAATCTAATCATGGTAATAGTCAAGGTAACAATGGTAGTTCAACTATTCATATCGTAACACGTTATCAAGATGGTGATGGTAAAGAAATTTCTCCAGAAGAAAATGGTAGTCATGGACCTAAGACTTTAGAAGGTTATGAATATATTGGTACTAAAACAGATGAAAATGGCAATGTGATTCATACCTATAAGAAAGTAACTACCCCAACTCGTTCTGAGCAACCAAGCTCTCCAGAGACTCCTATAAGTCCTGAAAAACCAGTAGCTACTCCAGTTCAGACAAGTTCTACAGATTCTAAACCAGTATCCGTTGAAACAACCGTAGCCAATGACAAGAAGGAATTACCAAATACTGGTACAGAAGATAAGGCTGGTCTAGCTAGTCTTGGACTTCTTGGAATGTTGGGTGCATTCGGACTCGTAGCTCGTAAGAAAAAAGAAGACTAAGAAAGAAACTTTCTTTCTAAGATCCTATAGAAAAATAGACTGAGGTGAAAACTTCAGTCTATTTCTTTTTACTGTAAAAAAAAAATCCTCTGGCAAGTACCAGAGGATCAGAGTTTATTTCATTGTTGGGAAGAGCAATACGTCACGGATAGTAGTTGTATCAGTGAGGAGCATGCAGAGACGGTCGATACCGATTCCCAAACCACCTGTTGGAGGCATACCGTATTCAAGGGCTTCAATGTAGTCATAGTCGATGCCTGTTGCTTCATCGTCACCAAGTTCTTTAGCCTTGGCTTGGGCTTCAAAACGGCTAAGTTGGTCGATTGGATCATTCAGCTCAGTAAAGGCATTACCGTACTCCTTAGTCATGATGAAGAGCTCGAAACGGTCAGTAAAGCGTTGGTCTTCAGGATTCTTCTTAGCAAGTGGTGAGACAGCTACTGGATATCCATAGACAAAGGTTGGTTGAATCAAGGTTTCTTCAACGAACTCTTCAAAGAAGGCGTTGATAATGTGCCCAACTTCAGTGTAGTGTTTCTCAACAGGGACTTTCTTCTCAGCAGCGATAGCTTTTGCTTCTTCAAAAGTCATGTCTTGCCAGAAATCGACACCAGTAATTTCTTTGATAGCATCCACCATGTGAACGCGTTTAAATGGTTCGTTAATCTTGATTTCTGTCCCTTGGTAGTTAACTGGACCGTCTCCTTTGACTGATTTAGCAGCATGTTGGATAATACCTTCAGTCAAGTCCATGATATCTTGGAAGTCTGCATAAGCTTGGTAAACTTCGATAGAAGTAAACTCAGGGTTATGAGTAGCATCCATTCCCTCGTTACGGAAGATACGGCCGATTTCATAAACGCGTTCCATACCACCCACGATAAGGCGTTTCAAGTGAAGTTCAGTCGCGATACGAAGAACCATGTCAATGTTTTGAGCATTGTGGTGAGTGATAAATGGACGGGCAGCAGCACCACCAGCTTCGTTGTGAAGAACAGGTGTTTCCACTTCAAGGAAACCTTTTTGGTCAAGGTAACGACGGATTTCAGAGATGATTTTTGAACGAGTGACAAAGCGCTCAAAGCTTTCACGATTAGAAATCAAGTCTAGGTAACGTTTGCGGTAAATTGTTTCAACGTCTGTCAAACCGTGGAATTTCTCTGGAAGTGGGCGAAGTGCTTTAGACAAGTGAGTGATGTGAGTAGCCTTGATAGAGAGTTCTCCCATATCTGTACGCATCACTTCACCTTCGACACCAAGGAAGTCACCAAGGTCTGCTTTTTTGAAGATTTCGTAGTTTTCTTCACCGACAGCATCCTTACGAACGTAAATCTGGATTTGACCTTCGCGGTCTTGAAGGTGGGCAAAGCCTACTTTTCCTTTACCACGTTTAGTTACCAAGCGTCCTGCGATAGTAGCTGTTTCGTTTTTATCATGTAATTGTTCTTTATCGAGGTCGGCATATTTATCTTTTAATTCTTGAGAGTTAGCAGTGCGTTCAAAACGTTTTCCGAAAGGATCAATTCCTTGTTCACGGAGCGCAGCCATTTTTTCACGGCGAACGATCTGCTGGTCATTTAGTTCTTCCATATGTTCTGTTGACATGGGATCCTCCTAGTTTTACTCAAAATTGAATACGATGAGTCTTTTTTGCGATACTCCCATTTTATCATAAATAAGCAAGAAATTCACGGATAATCTTTCAAAACTAAAAAGAACTTGACGCTAAAATCAAGTTCTATTATTGATAGGAAGTATCATTCCAAGTATCGAGAGTAAATGTTTCAAAATCATGGGTTTCCAGAATTGTTAGGCTGGCATTTGCTAGACCACCATCTTTACGAAGAAGAGGTTCTTTATAGCCTAGTAGAGTACGAAGACTGGCAGTAAGATTGGCGCCGTGGCCGACAATTAGAATACGCTCAGCTGGACTATCTTTGAGTGATTTGATAAATTGGATGGTCCGTTGTGTTGTGCTATAGAGGGATTCGGCTCCGAACATTTGAGTGTCAAACTTGGCAAGATTCGTACGGAAAGCTTTGATTTGTTGCGGGTAAATAGCTTCCAAGGTTGCGATTTTCAAACCTTCCAACTTCCCCAGCTGCCATTCACGGAGATTAGGAACGCATTTTAAAGGACAAGGAATTTGGAGTTGATTTTGGATAATCTCAGCAGATTTGACCGCTCGAGGTAAATCACTTGCATAAATCTGATCAAAAGGAATCTCCTTGAGATACTGGCCGAGTTGTTTTAGGGTTTCAATGGATTCAGGAAGAAGGGGAGAATCTCCACTAGCACCTTGAAAACGACCTTCTTGGTTCCAGACGGTACGGCCGTGGCGGACAAAGTAGAGTTTCATTACTTACTGTCCTCCAAAATATCTGCAAAGTCAGCTTTTACAAAGCTAGCCAAGTCTTGTGGTGCTACGATAATGCTGTGACCAACTTCGCCTGCAGAGACAATCATTTGATCCAAGTCTAGAGCAATCTTATCGATAAAAATGGGATAATTGTGTTTCTGACGAATTCCGACGGGATTATTGGCTCCATGAATATAACCTGTTGTTTTTTCCAAGTCCTTTTGTGGAATCATGCTCACTTTTTTATTGCCAGAAATTTTAGCTAATTTCTTTTCTGACAGGTGTTGAGTGATAGGCACAATTCCAATAATCGGTCCTGTCTTGTCTCCCAAAAGAGCCAAGGTTTTGAAAATCTGATCTCGTTCATAACCTTGCGGAAGTTCTCCTTCCAGGGCATTGATTTGAATCCCCTGATGTGGGATACCTGCTTTAGACAGGATTTGTTCCACCAATGTTTTTTTGATTTTAACTTTTTTTGCCATTATTTATACTTATCCTCCAATTGGCTCATCCAAATACCAAGCCAGATTCCTAGTGCAAAGAAGAAGGCGATGATGACATAACCGACAAGAGAAAGGCCTGTGTATTGGATACTCTCAGCGTTTCCTACATTTGGAATCAAGATCAAAAGGGTGCTTGATAGGACGATACCGATGATGAAATGATAGACACGTGAGTGGTAGTTGTTTAAGGCATAATCCATCAATTTTGAAAAAACGATGAGAGTGGCACCTGCTCCGATTCCAATCGGGAAGAAGGTTCCCAAGAGGTCAAAGGTTTTAAAACCAGTCAACATCGGAGCATAGAGACCCAAAATCAAAAGTAGATTTGATGGACTGAGGCCAGGAACCAAGACGCCAAGAGCCAGCAGTGCACCTGCTAGGACCAAATTAAGAAAGCTAGCACTTAAGGTTCCAACGACAAAATTTAAGGCATAGAGTCCTAATCCAGAAATGATAAAGGTTATCCAGAACCAAGCTAAATCAATCTTGTCTCGGTCAGATTCTCGAGTTGATTCCTTGAGGAGGCTAGGAACTGTACCAATGATGGCACCCGCAAAGCTCCATAAGACAAAGACCTGATAATTTTCAAGCAGGTATTCAATTGGGTAGGAAAATAAGCCGATTCCCAGAAGCATACCGATGGCAACTGGAATAAAGTACAAAACATTTTCTTTAAAGTCTTTAAAAGGATGGGCCAGAAAGCCAATCATTCGTTCGTAAATGCCTAAGATTGCTGCTAGAACCCCTCCGGAAATTCCCGGTAGAATAAATCCAAGAGCAATCACAATCCCTTTAATAAGGCGCGCTAACCATGAGAGCATATAGTTCCTCCAACTATTTCTATTTCAAAAAATCCTTACTATATTGTATCACAATCAAACACAAAAAGAAAAAGCAAATGCTAAACAAATGCTTTTAAGGTTTTAAAAAGATTTTTCTAAAGGTTTCTTCTTTATTTTTTAAGGGAGAGATGACGTTGATATCCAAATCGTGGTCAAAGCCGGCAATTTTCCCTTTAGATGTGTATTGGTGAATATCATAATCTAAATCAGTTTTAGGACTGCTTTCCAAAAATCCTGAGTCTGAGCCGTAGGACGGAATCCAAACAGAGGTAAACTTGCCTGTATCAATACTGTGTTCTTCCATGAAGTAGACCCCAACGTAGATTCCGATGTTTTTAGCACCTAGTGATGCTAGTTTTGCTCGAAAGGCTTCAACACCCTCGTTCATATTGGACATGGTTTTGTCTTCTACGTCTAGCCAATAGTAACTAGGGCTGTAAGGAGAGGCAGCATTGTAGAAAACTTCAGCGGCTTTTTCCATTTCTTGGACACTTTTTCCAGCTACAAAGGCATAGACCCCAACTGGGACATTCCGCTTTTGAAGTTCAGTGATATGACTCTTATAGGCCTTGTCTATTCCATTGATAAAGGAAGCATCATTTTCTTTTGTTGTTTGAGCACCACTGTGAACACGAACAATAGCGCCTGAAATATTTTGTGCGAGAGTATCGTAATTAATTTCCTCAGGACGCTGCCAGCCAGAGAGGTCAATAATCGGTTTGTCTATGTGTTTCAAAGCCTGTGCTTCAATCTGTGCTATATTGGATTTTGTTTTAAACGATTGGTTGTCATTAAGTGGGCGATTCAGGATTAAAATGAACATCATAATCCCAAAAAAACCAAACAAAATAAGCGGATTAATTTTCTTTCTCATATCTCATAATTTTACCTTAAAAATGGGAAAAAATCAAAAAAATACTCAAAAAATGGGTTAAGGAAAGGACTTTGGAGCATTTTTTCATTCAAGGGCGCGGAATGATTTGAAATATGGTATAATAAAAGGGAATTTCTACAGAAAAGAGAAGATTATGCCAAATTATGCCATTATTTTAGCAGCGGGTAAAGGGACTCGCATGAAATCTGATTTGCCAAAAGTGTTGCACAAGGTTGCGGGTATTTCTATGCTGGAACATGTTTTCCGTAGTGTGGGAGCTATCCAACCTGAAAAGACAGTAACAGTTGTAGGACACAAGGCAGAATTGGTTGAGGAGGTCTTGGCTGGACAGACAGAATTTGTGACTCAATCTGAACAGTTGGGGACTGGTCATGCGGTTATGATGACAGAGCCTATCTTAGAAGGTTTGTCAGGTCACACCTTGGTCATTGCAGGAGATACTCCTTTAATCACAGGTGAAAGCTTGAAAAACTTGATTGATTTCCACATCAATCATAAAAATGTGGCCACTATCTTGACTGCTGAAACAGATAATCCTTTTGGTTATGGGCGAATTGTTCGTAATGACAATGCTGAGGTTCTTTGCATCGTTGAGCAGAAGGATGCTACAGATTTTGAAAAGCAAATCAAGGAAATTAACACTGGAACTTACGTTTTTGACAACGAACGTTTGTTTGAGGCTTTGAAAAATATCAATACCAACAATGCTCAAGGTGAATACTATATTACAGATGTCATTGGCATTTTCCGTGAAGCTGGTGAAAAAGTTGGTGCTTATACTTTGAAAGATTTTGATGAGAGTCTTGGGGTAAATGACCGTGTGGCTCTTGCGACAGCTGATTCAGTTATGCGTCGTCGAATCAATCATCAGCACATGGTCAATGGGGTCAGTTTTGTCAATCCAGAAGCAACTTATATCGATATTGATGTTGAGATTGCGCCTGAAGTTCAAATCGAAGCCAATGTTACCTTGAAGGGGCAAACGAAGATTGGTGCTGAGACTGTTTTGACAAATGGAACGTATGTAGTGGATAGCACTATCGGAGCAGGAGCGATCATTACCAATTCTATGATTGAGGAAAGTAGTGTTGCAGACGACGTGACAGTCGGTCCTTATGCCCACATTCGTCCAGGTTCAAGTATCGCTAACCAAGCACATATTGGAAACTTTGTTGAGGTGAAAGGTTCTTCTATCGGTGAGAATACCAAGGCTGGTCATTTGACTTATATCGGAAACTGTGAAGTGGGTAGCAAGGTTAATTTCGGTGCAGGAACCATTACAGTCAACTATGATGGCAAAAACAAATACAAGACAATCATTGGCAACAATGTCTTTGTTGGTTCGAATTCAACCATTATTGCGCCAGTTGAGTTAGGTGATAATTCCCTCGTTGGTGCTGGTTCAACTATTACCAAAGACGTTCCAGCAGATGCTATTGCTATTGGTCGCGGACGTCAGGTCAACAAAGACGAATATGCAACTCGCCTTCCTCATCATCCTAATAATCAGTAGGAGCCTATCATGGAATTTGAAGAAAAAACGCTTAGCCGAAAAGAAATCTATCAAGGACCAATTTTTAAACTGGTCCAAGATCAGGTTGAATTACCAGAAGGCAAGGGAACTGCCCAACGGGATTTGATTTTCCACAATGGAGCTGTCTGTGTTTTAGCAGTAACCGATGAACAAAAACTCATCTTGGTCAAGCAGTACCGCAAAGCCATCGAGGCTGTCTCTTACGAAATTCCAGCCGGAAAGTTGGAAGTAGGAGAGAATACAGACCCTGTTGCAGCAGCTCTTCGAGAATTAGAGGAAGAAACAGCCTATACAGGGAAATTAGAACTCTTGTACGATTTTTACTCAGCCATTGGCTTTTGTAATGAAAAATTAAAACTATACCGAGCAAGCGATTTGAAAAAGGTGGAAAATCCGCGTCCGCAGGATGAGGATGAAACCTTAGAAGTCCTTGAAGTGAGCTTAGAAGAAGCCAAGGAATTGATCCAATCAGGTCATATCTGTGACGCCAAGACAATTATGGCTGTTCAGTATTGGGAATTGCAAAAAAATAGAGGAGGTCAGTATGGGTAAACCTTTATTAACGGATGAAATGATTGAAAGGGCTAATAGAGGAGAAAAAATTTCAGGTCCTCCTTTACTAGATGATAATGAGGAGACTAAGATTTTACCAACCTCTTCTTCCCGTTTTGGTTATGCCAATCCTAAGGATCATGGCTTTAGTCAGGAAACCTTGAAGATTCAGGTCGAACCGTCTATTCATAAAAGCCGTCGCATTGAAAACACCAAGAGAAATGTCTTCAATTCTAAGTTAAATAAAATCTTATTTGCAGTCATCTTTCTCTTGATTTTGCTTATCTTAGCAATGAAACTGTTGTAATAGAAAAGGAATGGAAATGAAAATAGGAATTATTGCGGCTATGCCAGAAGAACTGGCTTATCTGGTCCAGCATCTAGAAAATGCCCAGGAGCAAGTTGTTTTGGGGAATACCTATCATACAGGAAACCTTGCCTCTCATGAAGTCGTTCTTGTAGAAAGTGGAATAGGTAAGGTCATGTCTGCTATGAGTGTGGCGGTTTTGGCTGATCATTTCCAAGTAGATGCTCTTATCAATACAGGATCAGCTGGGGCGGTCGCAGAAGGGATTGCTGTTGGAGATGTTGTGATTGCTGACAAATTAGCCTATCATGATGTGGATGTCACAGCTTTTGGTTACGCTTATGGACAAATGGCGCAACAACCGCTTTATTTCGAATCAGAAAAAATCTTTGTTGCCAAGATTCAGGAGAGTTTATCTCAATTGGACCAAAAATGGCATCTTGGTTTGATTGCTACAGGAGATAGTTTTGTTGCAGGAAATGACAAGATAGAAGCGATTAAGTCTCATTTCCCAGATGTTTTAGCAGTTGAGATGGAAGGAGCAGCTATTGCTCAGGCAGCGCATGCCCTTAATCTTCCAGTTTTAGTCATTCGAGCTATGAGTGACAATGCCAACCATGAAGCAAACATCTCTTTTGATGAGTTTATTATCGAAGCTGGACGTCGCTCTGCTCAAGTCTTATTAGCCTTTTTGAAGGCCTTAAATTAAGCGAAAATTTGACAGTTTTTCTAGCTTATGATAAGATTTAAGTAAAGAAAAGCTAGAAAACGTTTCAGAGGATATTATGAGTATTGAAATGACCGTCAGTGAGATTGCAGAGGTCTTAGGATTATCTCGCCAAGCAATCAATAACCGTGTCAAAGAATTACCAGAAGAAGACACAGATAAAAATGACAAAGGGGTAACAGTCGTTACCAGAAGTGGCTTGATTAAGCTAGAAGAAATCTATAAAAAAACGATTTTTGAAGATGAGCCTGTCAGTGAAGATGTCAAGCAACGTGAACTGATGGAGATTCTGGTTGATGAGAAGAATGCAGAAATTCTTCGTCTTTATGAACAATTAAAAGCCAAGGATCGTCAGTTATCAGAAAAAGACGAGCAGATGCGTATCAAAGACCGTCAGATTGCTGAGAAAGATAAACAACTTGATCAGCAGCAACAATTGACCCTTCAAGCCATGAAGGATCAAGAAAATCTTAAGCTAGAGCTGGACCAAGCAAAAGAAGAAGTCCAATCAACTAAGAAAGGCTTTTTTGCTCGTTTATTTGGAGGATAATCAAGGAGCTGTTTAGGTTACATGCTAACCTGATGGCTTCTTTTGTTTGTGAATAGTATAGTTGATTAGAACAGAGACAGTAGAGGAGAAGGATAGAATGGAACGATTAGAAGATTACATTGCTTTCGATTTAGAATTTAATCAGCACGAAGGACAAACACACTTGATTCAAGTATCGGCAGTGCGTTTTAGAGATGGTCAGGAAATCGATGCCTATGATTCCTATGTTCATACCAGTGTGCCTCTAAAAAGTTTTATCAATGGTTTGACTGGGATTACAGCCGAGACCTTAAAAGATGCCCCTCCAGTGGAGGAAGTCATAAAAGAATTCCAAGAGTTTGTGGGTTCTTTACCCATGGTAGGATACAATGCTGCTAAAAGTGATTTGCCTATTCTAGCAGAGCATGGTTTAGATTATAGCCAACAGTACAAGGTGGATCTGTATGATGAAGCTTTTGAACGTCGGAGTTCAGATTTACATGGTATTGCCAATCTCAAGTTGCAAACTGTTGCCTCATTTCTCGGATTTCAAGGTCAGTCCCATAATAGTTTAGAGGATGCTCGGATGACGGCGCGTGTTTACGAGTCCTTCTTAGAGTCAGATCAAGCTAGAGAATTGTTAGAGAGAGAAAGTAGCCTATCAAACAATCCTTTTGGAGGCTTGGACTTGTCTCAATTATTTGACTAGGAGTGCCTATGAAACCTGAAAAACCTAAAAATCTAGGTTTTAAGCAGATATACTTTAATCTAGATAAAATTCTCTTTCTCTTTTTCTTGATATTCATGATGATTGAGTTTGTCTGGTTACCACTTAATTCTTGGATTGCTGGACTGTTGCTCCGTCAGACAGGTTATCTCTTTCTTTCATACAACAATATTTTTGCTATTATAAAGGGTTCTCCCTTTGTTAGTCTTGCTTTATTTGTTTTGGTAATTGTTAATTTATTGGTCGCCTATTTTCAAATAGGGCTCCTCTTTATTGGTGCTCGGCATTTATTATGTCATGAAAAGAGGACCTTGCTGGAGTACAGTCGTAAGGTCTTTCGCCAAAGTTTCTTGTTTATGAAGCAAGTGACGCTTTCCAAGATAACCTTTATCTTCTTTTATGTCATGATGCTCTTTCCATTGATTCGAAAGATTTTAAAGATTTACTACCTAAATAAAATTGTCATTCCAGACTTTATCGTTGATTATGTGGAAGATAAGTATTGGCTAGTAGGTATAGTGGTTACTATTCTAGCTTTACTTCTATTTTATATTTCAGTGCGTTTGATGTTTGCCCTACCTCAGCTTTTATTTGAGAAAAAAACAGTCAAAGAAGCAGTCAGATACAGTCTAGAGAAGACAAGAAAGCACTCCTGGTTTTATACTTGGAACTTGCTTTGGATTGTCGTCAAAACCTACCTATTTTTCATTCTTTTATTGATTCCAATCTTGGCAAGTCAGGCACTGATAGATGGTTTGACCCATAAGGAATCTCTTGTACTGGGAATTATCAACTTTGTTTTAATTAAGAATTTCCACTATATGGCCTTGACCTATTTCCTTATTAAGTTTGTTTCCTTTTTAACAGGAGAAAAACTTGAAATGACTCCAATGAGAAAGAAAGACCACTGGATGAGATGGGGAGTGATGGGCTGTGCTTGTATCTTTTTCGCTCTTGAGGGTTATGTTTATTTAGAAGCTCCAGTTTCACATAAACCTTTAATCATTTCTCACAGGGGAGTATCTAATAAGAATGGTGTGCAGAATACAGTTCAATCACTAGAGAGGACAGCTCAGCTATCTCCAGATTTCGTTGAGACAGATGTTCAGGAAACAAAAGATGGCCAGTTTGTCATGATGCATGATGCCAATATCAAAAATTTGACAGGTGTTAATGCCAATCCTCAGGATTTAACCTTGGAGGAATTAACCAAACTTGATATTTCAGAAAATGGCTATCATACCAAGGTATCTAGTTTTGATGACTATCTCAATAAAGCCAATGAATTGCATCAAAAGCTTCTTATCGAGATTAAAACTAGTCGAAAAGATAGCCCAGATATGATGAAACGATTTATGGAAAAATATGGAACTGTTCTTAAGCAGAATGGTCACCAAATGCAATCCTTAGATTACCATGTGATTGACCAGGTTTTAGCCTACGATACTCAAATTCCAGTCTATTTCATCCTACCTTATAATAGTATTTTTCCAAGAACAAAAGCCACAGGTTACACCATGGAGTATTCAACCTTGGATGAAAATTTTGTTAACAAGCTTTGGAATACAGATCAGAAATTGTACGTTTGGACTATCAATAGTTCAGAGTCCTTTGATAAATCAGTTCATTTGGGAGCAGATGGCATGATAACAGATGACTTGGAAATGATTCAAGACCAGGTAACCATTGCCCAAGAAGACCCAGAGTATACTGAATTGCTTTTCAAACAGGCCATGGAATTCTTTAATTTTTAGTAAGCAAAAAGAGGTTGAGTAAAAAAGCACCTCTAAAATAGCAAAAAACGAGCATTGTATCAATTGGAGATGCTCGTTTTCTTAGTGATTTTATTTGGAAGCTAGCTTTTGCCCAGCCTCATTTTACTGGCTATTGATTGCTTTTATTTTCCGAAGTTGGTGTATTATTGGACTGTTTTTCATTATCAGTGGCAGGTTTACTTGGAGTAGGAGTAGAAGAATCCTGAGTTGATGCTTTCTGCTCTTCCTTTTTCTCTTCCTTGACGCTAGATTTTGGCGTTTCTTCTTGTTGTGTTTTTTCTTGAGAAGTGTTGTTTTCCTTATTTGGACTAGTATTTTCCTGAGGGGATTCTTTTTGAATTTCTTTGACAATGGTTGTCGTCTGGCTTGTCGTAGGTTCTTTTTTAGTATTTTTGTTATTATCCAAGGCGTTCATGATAGTGATACTTGCGGTAATTAAGCCAAGGATACTAGCGATAGTCGCAACGATTTTTTGAAAGACCGTAAAGCCTTTTTTGATGTGTTCTGTTTTTGGTTTTGAAGTTCTACGATAATTAGACATGCATTCTCTCCTTTAATTAAAATTTATTATACCTCATTTCTTTAAAAAAATCTTAAAAAAAGAGGAATTGCCCTTTCTTGTCGCAAGCTCCGTTTCATGATACAATAGAAGGAGTGATTTTAGAAAGCGTGAGAAAACATGATTTACTTTGATAATTCGGCAACGACAAAGCCCTATCCTGAAGCCCTTGAAACCTATATGCAGGTGGCTTCAAAAATTTTAGGAAATCCATCTAGTCTCCATCGTTTGGGAGACCAGGCAACACGAATCTTAGATGCTTCTCGCAAACAGATTGCAGATTTAATCGGTAAGAAAAGCGATGAAATCTTCTTTACTTCTGGTGGGACAGAAGGGGATAACTGGGTCATCAAGGGAGTGGCCTTTGAAAAAGCCCAGTTTGGAAAGCACATCATTGTATCAGCCATTGAACATCCGGCAGTTAAGGAATCAGCCCTCTGGTTGAAAAGTCAAGGATTTGAAGTGGATTTTGCTCCAGTTGATAACAAAGGATTTGTAGATGTTGAAGCGTTATCAGATTTGATAAGACCTGATACGACCCTCGTTTCCGTCATGGCTGTGAACAATGAAATCGGCTCGATTCAACCTATTCAAGCTATTTCAGAACTATTGGCAGACAAGCCAACTATTTCCTTCCACGTTGATGCGGTTCAGGCACTTGCCAAAATTCCGACTGAAAAATATCTGACAGAACGAGTGGATTTTGCAACTTTCTCTAGTCACAAGTTTCACGGAGTTCGAGGTGTTGGTTTTGTCTATATCAAGTCTGGCAAGAAGATTACGCCTCTTTTAACAGGTGGTGGTCAGGAGCGTGATTATCGTTCAACAACTGAAAATGTGGCAGGAATTGCAGCGACAGCCAAGGCTCTCCGTTTGTCTATGGAAAAGCTAGATATCTTTACTAGCAAGACTGGACAGATGAAGGCAGTGATTCGCCAAGCCATTCTGGACTACCCAGATATTTTTATCTTCTCAGATGAGGAAGACTTTGCCCCTCATATCCTGACTTTTGGAATCAAGGGTGTTCGTGGTGAAGTCGTCGTTCACGCCTTTGAAGACTATGATATTTTCATCTCAACGACCTCTGCTTGTTCATCCAAGGCAGGGAAGCCTGCAGGGACTTTGATTGCCATGAGAGTGGACAAGGATAAGGCCCAGTCAGCTGTACGTTTAAGCCTAGACCTTGAAAATGATATGAGTCAGATTGAGCAGTTTTTGACCAAGTTAAAATTGATTTACAATCAAACTAGAAAAGTAAGATAGGAGCATTCATGCAGTATTCAGAAATTATGATTCGCTACGGTGAGCTGTCAACCAAGGGCAAAAACCGTATGCGTTTCATCAATAAACTTCGCAATAATATTTCAGACGTTTTGTCTATCTATCCCCAAGTTAAGGTAACAGCAGATCGTGACCGTGCCCATGCATACCTCAATGGAGCAGATTACACAGCAGTAGCAGAATCCCTCAAACAAGTTTTTGGAATTCAAAACTTTTCCCCTGTTTATAAGGTTGAAAAATCTGTAGAAGTTCTGAAGTCTGCTGTCCAAGAGATTATGCAGGACATCTACAAGGATGGCATGACATTTAAAATTTCTAGCAAGCGTAGCGACCACAACTTTGAGTTGGATAGTCGTGAACTCAATCAAACACTTGGAGGTGCTGTTTTCGAAGCCATTCCAAATGTGCAAGCTCAAATGAAAAGTCCTGACATCAATCTTCAGGTGGAAATCCGTGAAGAAGCAGCCTATCTTTCTTATGAAACCATTCGTGGGGCTGGTGGTTTGCCAGTTGGAACTTCAGGTAAAGGGATGCTCATGTTGTCAGGAGGGATCGACTCACCTGTAGCAGGTTATCTTGCACTTAAGCGTGGAGTGGATATTGAGGCTGTTCATTTTGCCAGCCCACCTTACACGAGTCCGGGTGCTCTTAAAAAAGCCCAAGATTTGACCCGTAAATTAACCAAGTTTGGGGGCAATATCCAGTTTATCGAAGTTCCTTTTACAGAGATTCAAGAGGAAATCAAGGCCAAGGCGCCAGAAGCCTATCTCATGACCTTGACCCGTCGTTTTATGATGCGGATTACAGATCGTATTCGTGAGGTACGAAATGGTTTAGTTATCATCAATGGGGAAAGTTTAGGACAAGTAGCCAGCCAAACCCTCGAAAGCATGCAGGCTATCAATGCCGTTACCAACACTCCCATCATCCGTCCAGTTGTGACAATGGATAAGTTGGAAATCATTGACATCGCCCAGGAAATCGATACCTTTGACATTTCAATCCAACCGTTTGAAGACTGCTGTACGATTTTTGCGCCAGATCGTCCGAAAACAAATCCTAAGATTAAGAATGCGGAGCAGTATGAAGCTCGTATGGATGTTGAAGGATTAGTAGAGCGAGCAGTGGCTGGAATCATGATTACTGAGATTACACCGCAGGCTGAAAAAGATGAAGTCGATGACTTGATTGACAATCTTCTCTAATCAGAAAATCCAAAAGAATTTAGAAAAATAGATGAAAAAGTTAGTTTTTAATTCCAAAAGTGGAAGCAAAACTAACTTTTTTTCTATAATTGTGATATAATAAAATAAAATTTTGAATATAGAGAGTTTTCTGACAATGAATCAATCCTACTTTTATTTAAAGATGAAAGAGCATAAACTAAAGGTTCCTTATACAGGTAAGGAACGCCGTGTGCGTGTTCTTCTGCCTAAAGATTATGAGAAAGACACGAATCGTTCCTATCCTGTTGTTTACTTTCATGACGGGCAAAATGTTTTTTATAGCAAAGAGTCTTTCATTGGTCACTCATGGAAGATTATTCCAGCTATTAAGCGAAATCCTGATATCAGTCGCATGATTGTCGTCGCCATTGACAATGATGGTATGGGGCGGATGAATGAGTATGCGGCTTGGAAGTTCCAAGAATCTCCTATCCCAGGACAGCAATTTGGCGGTAAGGGCGTGGAGTATGCCGAGTTTGTTATGGAGGTGGTCAAGCCATTTATCGATGAGACCTACCGTACTAAAGCTGACTGCCAGCATACGGCTATGATTGGGTCTTCACTAGGAGGCAATATTACCCAGTTTATCGGTTTGGAATACCAAGACCAAATTGGTTGCTTGGGCGTCTTTTCATCTGCCAACTGGCTCCATCAAGAAGCCTTTAATCGCTATATTGAACGCAAGAAACTATCGCCTGACCAGCGTATCTTTATCTATGTTGGAACTGAAGAAGCAGATGATACGGACAAGACCTTGATGGCTGGCAATATCAAACAAGCCTATATCGACTCGTCGCTTCGCTATTACCATGATTTGATAGCAGGAGGAGTACACTTGGGTAATCTAGTATTGAAAGTTCAGTCTGGTGCCATCCATAGTGAAATACCTTGGTCAGAAAATCTACCCGATTGTCTGAGATTTTTTGCAGAAAAATGGTAAGTTAAGAAAGGAAAAAACGAAATGCATACTGAACATCTTAGCCACTGGAGTGGCAATCTTAACCGTGAAATGTACCTTAACCGTTATGGTCATGTTGGGATTCCAGTTGTGGTCTTTGCTTCATCAGGTGGTAGTCACAATGAATACTATGATTTTGGCATGATTGATGCCTGCGCTTCCTTTATCGAGGAAGGCCGTGTCCAGTTCTTTACCCTGTCCAGTGTAGATAGTGAGAGCTGGTTGGCCACTTGGAAACATGCTCATGACCAAGCGGAAATGCACCGTGCCTACGAGAGCTATGTGATTGAGGAGGCCATTCCTTTTATCAAGCATAAGACAGGTTGGTTTGATGGTATGATGACGACAGGTTGCTCAATGGGCGCCTACCATGCTGTCAATTTCTTCCTCCAGCATCCAGATGTCTTTACCAAGGTGATTGCTCTTAGTGGTGTTTACGATGCACGTTTCTTTGTCGGTGATTACTACAATGACGATGCCATTTACCAAAACTCGCCAGTAGATTATATCTGGAATCAGAATGACGGCTGGTTTATTGACCGTTACCGTCAGGCAGAGATTGTGCTGTGTACGGGTCTTGGAGCCTGGGAACAAGACGGTTTACCATCCTTTTACAAGCTCAAAGAAGCCTTTGATCAGAAACAAATTCCAGCCTGGTTTGCTGAATGGGGACACGATGTCGCCCACGACTGGGAATGGTGGCGCAAACAAATGCCTTATTTCCTTGGCAATCTCTATTTATAAAAGGAGTGACCTATGAATTACCTTGTTATTTCTCCCTACTATCCGCAAAACTTTCAACAGTTTACTATTGAACTAACTAATAAAGGCATCACAGTCTTGGGAATTGGCCAAGAACCTTACGAGCAATTGGATGAGCCCTTACGCATTAGCCTGACTGAGTATTTCCGTGTTGATAATCTTGAAAATGTAGACGAAGTCAAGCGTGCAGTTGCATTTCTTTTCTACAAGCATGGTCCTATCGATCGCATCGAGTCCCATAATGAATACTGGCTTGAGCTGGATGCAACACTCAGAGAACAATTTAATGTCTTTGGTGCCAAACCAGAGGACCTCAAAAAGACTAAATTTAAGTCTGAAATGAAGAAATTGTTCAAAAAAGCAGGTGTCCCCGTGGTACCTGGAGCTGTTATCAAGACGGAAGCAGATGTGGATCAAGCTGTGAATGAAATTGGCCTTCCAATGATTGCCAAACCTGATAACGGAGTGGGAGCGGCAGCAACCTTTAAGCTTGAGACAGAGGACGATATCAATCACTTCAAGGCTGAGTGGGACCATTCAACCGTTTATTTCTTTGAAAAATTTGTCACTTCTAGCGAAATCTGTACCTTTGACGGACTTGTGGACAAGGATGGAAAGATTGTCTTCTCAACGACTTTTGATTACGCCTATACACCTCTGGATCTTATGATTTACAAGATGGACAATTCCTACTATGTTCTTAAGGACATGGATCCTAAACTTCGCAAGTATGGTGAAGCGATTGTCAAGGAATTTGGTATGAAAGAACGGTTCTTCCATATTGAGTTCTTCCGTGAAGGGGATGATTACATCGCCATTGAGTACAATAACCGCCCTGCAGGTGGTTTCACTATTGATGTTTATAACTTTGCTCATTCCTTGGATCTTTATCGTGGCTATGCGGCTATTGTCGCAGGAGAGGAGTTCCCAGCGTCAGAGTTTGAAGCTCAGTATTGTTTGGCTACTTCTCGCCGTGCAAATGCTCACTATGTTTATTCTGAGGAGGACTTGCTTGCCAAATACAGCCATCAGTTCAAGGTTAAAAAAATCATGCCAGCGGCCTTTGCGGAACTTCAAGGGGATTACCTTTATATGTTGACAACTCCGAGTCGACAAGAAATGGAGCAGATGATTGCTGATTTCGGACAACGTCAAGAATAAGAACTCTCGGATTAAGGAAATGGACTCCCTTAATCCTTTTGTTTTTTATAAGAAATAAAACCGCTTTCTCATATATTCTTTTAGAAAACCTGTTGCTAAAAGATATAAAAATTGATAGAATAAGGATTGTCTAAAAAATTTTAAGGAGAATCTATCAAATGGATTTCACATGGGCAATTAAATATGCCACTGAATTTTTGGCCACTGCTATTTTGATCATTCTTGGAAATGGTGCAGTTGCCAACGTTGAACTTAAAGGTACGAAAGGTCACCAAAGTGGCTGGATCGTTATCGCTGTTGGTTATGGTATGGGGGTTATGATCCCAGCCTTGATGTTTGGTAACGTATCTGGTAACCACATTAACCCAGCCTTCACTCTTGGACTTGCGATCAGCGGTCTCTTCCCTTGGGCACAAGTAGCGCCTTACATCATTGCTCAAGTTTTGGGTGCTATCTTTGGTCAAGCCTTGGTTGTGGCAACACACCGCCCATACTACTTGAAAACTGAAAATCCAAACAACATCTTGGGTACTTTCTCAACCATTTCAAGTTTGGATAATGGTACAAAAGAATCACGCTTTGCAGCAACTGTTAATGGTTTTGTAAATGAGTTTGTTGGTTCATTTGTTCTTTTCTTTGCAGCCCTTGGTATGACTAAAAACTTCTTTGGTGCTGAACTAGTATCAAAAGCACAAGCTGCTATCAATGCTCAAGTTGCACAAGCAACTACTCAAGGTCAAACAATTCCTCAAGAGCAAGTAACAGCAGCACTTGACCAAGCTAAAGAACAAGTAGCGCCATTTATGACTTCTGGTCTTGGAATTGCTCACTTGGCACTTGGATTCCTTGTTATGGCTTTGGTAACATCACTTGGTGGACCTACAGGGCCTGCCTTGAACCCAGCCCGTGACTTGGGACCACGTCTCCTTCATGCTTTCCTTCCAAAATCAGTTCTTGGTGAGCACAAAGGTGATTCAAAATGGTGGTATTCTTGGGTACCAGTAGTAGCACCGATCGCAGCAGCAATTGCGGCAGTAGCTATCTTCAAATTCCTTTACCTATAAGAAATTGAAACCGAGGAAAGCCTCGGTTTTTTAGGTGAAATTTTACGAAAAATTGGTAAATTTGAGCATAATATCTTGTAAAAAATTCTAAAATCCTTTAAAATAAAAGAGTTGGAGGAATTTATGAATGTAAATCAGATTGTACGGATTATTCCTACTTTAAAAGTTAATAATAGAAAATTAAATGAAACATTTTATATTGAAACCCTTGGCATGAAGGCCTTGTTAGAAGAATCAGCCTTTCTGTCACTAGGTGATCAAACAGGTCTAGAAAAGCTGGTTTTAGAAGAAGCTCCAAGTATGCGCACTCGTAAGGTAGAGGGAAGAAAGAAACTAGCTAGATTGATTGTCAAGGTGGAAAATCCCTTAGAAATTGAAGGACTCTTATCTAAAACAGATTCGATTCATCAATTATATAAAGGTCAAAATGGATACGCTTTTGAAATTTTCTCACCAGAAGATGATTTGATTTTGATTCATGCAGAAGATGACAGAGAAAATCTAGTAGAAGTAGAGGAAAAGCCTGAGTTTCAAACAGATTTGGAATCAATTTCTTTGAGTAAATTTGAGATCTCTATGGAATTACACCTCCAAACGAATATTGAAAGTTTCTTGGAACTATCTGAAATTGGGGCATCACTTGATTTTATCCCAGCACAGGGGCAGGATTTGACTGTAGACAATACGGTTACTTGGGACTTATCTATGCTCAAGTTCTTGGTCAATGAACTAGATATAGAAAGTCTGCGCCAGAAGTTTGAGTCTACTGAATATTTTATTCCTAAGTCTGAAAAATTCTTCCTTGGAAAAGATAGAAATAATGTTGAATTGTGGTTTGAAGAAGTATGAAGTGGACCAAGATTATTAAAAAAATAGAAGAACAAATCGAGGCAGGGATTTATCCCGGAGCCTCTTTTGCGTATTTTAAGGACAATCAATGGACGGAGTTCTATTTAGGTCAGAGTGATCCAGAGCATGGCTTGGATACTGAGACAGGACTGCTTTATGACCTAGCCAGTGTCAGCAAGGTTGTTGGGGTAGGTACTGTTTTTACCTTCTTGTGGGAAAAAGGTCAATTAGATATTGATAGACCGGTAACAGATTTTTTACCAGAGAGTGATTATCCAGACATCACTATTCGCCAGCTCTTAACTCACGCTACAGACCTTGATCCGTTTATTCCCAATCGTGATCTTTTAACAGATTCAGAATTAAAGGAAGCGATGTTTCATCTCAATAGACGAAATCAGCCAGCCTTTCTTTATTCGGATGTCCATTTTTTGCTGTTGGGTTTTATTTTGGAAAGAATCTTTAATCAAGACTTGGATGTGATTTTACAAGAACAAGTTTGGAATCCTTGGAGAATGACGGAAACCCAATTTGGACCTGTTGAGCTTGCTGTTCCAACAGTTAGAGGTGTAGAGGTAGGCATGGTACATGATCCCAAAGCTCGTCTCCTGGGCAGACATGCTGGTAGTGCTGGTTTATTTTCGACTGTAAAGGATTTACAAATCTTTTTAGAACACTATTTAGCAGATGATTTTGCAAGAGATTTGAGTCAAAATTTTTCTCCTTTGGATGACAAGGAACGTTCTTTGGCCTGGAATTTGGAAGGAGATTGGCTAGACCATACGGGCTATACAGGTACCTTCATCATGTGGAATCGTCAGAAGCAAGAAGCGGCTATTTTTCTATCGAATCGTACCTATGAAAAGGATGAGAGGGCTCAATGGATTGTAGACCGCAATCAAGTGATGGACTTGATTCGCAAAGAAGAATAAGGAGAGACATGTCAAACAGTTTAAAAGGGACTCTATTAACAGTTGTGGCTGGGATTGCTTGGGGCTTGTCAGGAACGAGTGGCCAATACCTGATGGCACACGGAATTTCGGCTCTGGTTTTGACCAACTTGCGTCTTTTAATCGCTGGTGGGATTCTCATGGTCTTGGCTTATGCTACTGTAAAGGATAGAATGCTGGCCTTTTTAAAGGATAGAAAGAGTTTGCTGTCTCTTCTTATTTTTGCTCTAATTGGTCTCTTCCTCAATCAATTTGCCTATCTAACTGCTATTCAGGAGACCAATGCAGGTACCGCGACAGTACTTCAGTATGTTTGTCCTGTCGGGATTTTGATTTATAGCTGTATCAAGGATAAGGTAGCACCGACACTGGGAGAGATTATTTCAATCATATTAGCCATTGGAGGGACCTTCCTGATCGCAACACATGGGCAGTTGGACCAGTTGTCTATGACACCTGCAGGTCTGTTCTGGGGTCTCTTTTCTGCTCTGACTTACGCCCTGTATATCATTTTGCCCATAGCCTTGATTAAGAAGTGGGGGAGCAGTTTGGTCATTGGTGTGGGAATGGTTATAGCAGGTTTGGTCGCCCTTCCTTTTACAGGAGTTCTACAGACTGCTATCCCAACTAGTCTTGATTTTCTTCTTGCATTTGCGGGTATTATCCTTATCGGGACTGTCTTTGCCTATACAGCCTTCTTAAAGGGAACCAGTCTGATAGGACCGGTTAAGTCAAGTTTGTTGGCTTCAATTGAGCCAATCTCTGCGGTTTTCTTTGCCTTTCTAATTATGAATGAACAATTTTATCCCATTGATTTTCTTGGCATGGCAATGATATTGTTTGCTGTAACTCTGATTTCTTTTAAAGATTTACTCTTAGAGAAATAAAAAAGCCTCTTTGTCCGTGACAGAGAGTTTTTGCGTAGTATTTTATACTCAATGAAA
>NZ_VMLG01000022.1:0-34708 GCF_013276565.1 Streptococcus sp. 53 | reverse complement strand
AGTCAGTAACATATATACGCCAAGGCGACGTTGACGCGGTTTGAAGAGATTTTCGAAGAGTATTAATTGTTTTCAAGATAAAATTCAAAACGTTCGCCTACATACTGACTTTTTACGTATTCAAATGCAGTACCATCTTCTAGGTAAGAAACCTGAGTTAAACCAAGAATAGCATGTCCTTTTTCAACTTCCAAATAGTGGGCAATTTTTTCCTTAGCAAGACGAGCATAAATAGTCTGCTGTGATTTACCAATACGGTAGCCGTGTTTTTGCAGAGTTTGAAAGAAATGACTGGTGATTTCTTCTTTTTTAAAGTCCTTAATGAATTTTTCAGGAATCGAAGCAACTTCATAAACCAGAGGAACTTGGTCGGCATAGCGAACACGTTCCATTCGGATAATATTCTCCGTTGGAGAAATTCCTAGCTTGGCAACTTCCTGTTCATTGGGAATGGTTTTTCTGTAGGAAATGAGTTGGCTAGAGGGTACTTTACCTTGGGACTTAACAATTTCAGTAAAACTGGTTGTCCCTCGCATCTTTTCTTGTACACGTGTACTGGATACAAAGGTGCCACTTCCTACACGGCGCTCTAAAACTCCTTCTTCGACCAAGAGGGAAATAGCTTGGCGGAGGGTCATGCGACTGACCTCAAACTGCTCTGCTAAATCTCTTTCACTGGGAAGTCTCTCCCCAATAGCCCAACGGTGCTCGTCAATATCCTTTTTAATCTGATCATGGATTTTCATATAAGCTGGTAGCATGTTTTCACTTCATTTCTATCTTTTCTCTATTGTACCCCAATAAACTAGAAAAAGTCAAACTTCGCCTTGTTTAGTTGGTAATTCGCCCTTATTTGTGATAGAATATTGAAAAAAGATATTTCTTTTGAGAAAGGAAAAAGATGAGCAACATATCAACTGATTTGCAAGATGTAGAAAAAATCATCGTGCTGGACTATGGTAGCCAGTACAACCAGCTGATTTCACGCCGTATCCGTGAGATTGGTGTTTTTTCAGAACTAAAGAGCCATAAAATTTCAGCTGCTGAAGTTCGTGAAATCAATCCTGTAGGAATAATCCTATCAGGTGGTCCAAACTCTGTATACGAAGATGGTTCATTTGATATTGACCCAGAAATCTTCGAACTTGGAATTCCAATTTTGGGAATCTGTTACGGTATGCAGTTATTGACCCATAAACTTGGAGGAAAAGTTGTTCCTGCAGGTGATGCTGGAAATCGTGAATACGGTCAATCAACTCTTACTCACACACCATCAGCTCTTTTTGAATCAACACCTGATGAACAAACTGTATTGATGAGCCATGGTGATGCAGTTACTGAGATTCCTGCTGACTTTGTTCGTACAGGTACATCAGCTGACTGCCCATACGCAGCCATCGAAAACCCAGATAAACACATTTACGGTATCCAATTCCACCCAGAAGTTCGTCATTCTGTATACGGAAATGATATCCTTCGTAACTTTGCCCTTAACATCTGTAAGGCTAAAGGCGACTGGACAATGGATAACTTCATTGACATGCAGATTCAAAAAATCCGTGAAACAGTCGGTGACAAACGTGTCCTTCTTGGTCTATCAGGTGGGGTAGACTCATCTGTCGTTGGAGTTCTTCTCCAAAAGGCTATTGGCGATCAATTGATCTGTATCTTCGTAGACCACGGTCTTCTTCGTAAAGGAGAAGCGGACCAAGTTATGGACATGCTTGGTGGTAAGTTTGGTTTGAATATCGTCAAAGCAGACGCTGCTAAACGTTTCCTTGATAAACTTGCTGGCGTTTCTGACCCTGAACAAAAACGTAAAATCATCGGTAACGAGTTTGTCTATGTATTTGATGACGAAGCAAGTAAGCTCAAAGATGTGAAATTCCTTGCTCAAGGTACCTTATATACAGACGTTATCGAGTCTGGTACAGATACAGCTCAAACTATCAAGTCACACCACAACGTGGGTGGTCTTCCAGAAGACATGCAGTTTGAATTGATCGAACCACTCAACACTCTTTATAAGGACGAAGTCCGTGCCCTTGGTACAGAGCTTGGTATGCCAGACCATATTGTATGGCGTCAACCATTCCCAGGACCAGGACTTGCGATTCGTGTTATGGGTGAAATCACTGAAGAAAAGCTAGAAACAGTTCGTGAGTCAGACGCTATTTTGCGTGAAGAAATTGCTAAAGCAGGTCTTGACCGCGATATCTGGCAATACTTCACAGTTAATACAGGTGTTCGTTCAGTCGGTGTTATGGGTGACGGTCGTACATATGACTACACGATTGCAATCCGTGCAATCACTTCTATCGATGGTATGACAGCTGACTTTGCAAAAATTCCTTGGGATGTCCTTCAAAAGATTTCTGTACGTATCGTAAACGAAGTGGATCATGTGAACCGTATCGTCTATGATATTACAAGTAAACCACCTGCAACAGTTGAGTGGGAGTAGTGAAAAGATAAACAAAACGGCTTTGAAATCAATGTTTCAGAGCCTTTAATAAAATAATCGCAAACAATTTGCAAACAAAAGGAGAAATAAGATGTGTGATGATATTTTTATTAAAACAATTATTGAAAAATTACCTAAAATAGATGATAAAGACGCTTGGGACTTACTTGGTTTTGTAAATGAAAAGAAAGAAGTTTTCCCATTTGGAAATGATTCAAAAATAATAGGACGATTATTTGAAGTGATAGTATATCCATATTTGCTTGAAGTTGCAGAGGAGTTAGGATATAAGTTGTTTGAATCTGAAAAGCAGACAGTCTATCCAGATTTTTATTTCTTGAAACCTGATAAGAAAAGAATTGCACTTGATATTAAAACAACTTATCGACAATTTGATAAACAAGGTCAAATTAAAGAGTTCAATTTTACAGCTGGAAGTTTTACTAGTTACTTAAGAAATGGAACTAAAAATATTGATGGTAATTATAGTGATTATGATAAGCATTATATTCTAGGTTTTCTATATTCAAGGAATGAAAGTGCAAGTATTAGAAAGGTTAATTTAGAATCAGAAGACATTTCTTCAATAGTGCCAGCTTATAAAGATGTAGAATATTTTGTTCAAGAAAAATATAAAGTAGCTGGTACAAGTAAAGGAAGTGGAAATACAGATAATATTGGAACCTTTAAATCTAAAATAATTAAGGATTTTCAAGATGGTAATGGTCCTTTTAGTAAATTAGGGAACGACCTTTTCCATATTTATTGGAAAAATTTCCCTAAATATAAAGATTCTCAAGAAGTAAAAGATAAACTCTTTAATAACTTAGAGACATTTACAGAGTGGGGAAAAGAAACTAAACAATTATCAACCGAACAATTAACACGACTTGAAAAATATTTATCAGTTGAAACAAATAAAGAATGTGAATAATAAAAAAGGATACACTTTGTATCCTTTTTTATTTAGAATAATAGAATTTGTTGTTGTTCGTGATAAACTTCTTCTAAATTCAAATGTTTTTCACTTATTACTAAAGCTTCTATCATTTTATTTCTATTAGATTCTTTTGCTCCTAAGTGATAAAAATGTTCAGTAGTCAATAACTTCCCGTCAGTCCATTTTTTCATATGTGTATTTTTTCTGTATTGATTTTCATACCACATACTAAAAGCATATCCAGCTTTTCCTTTTTGAGTAAGTTCTGCAAGTAATACTGCATATTCTTCACTCCAAGAATCGTAATACCCATCATAACGATCGATATATGGAGGGTCTAAATAAACAAAGTCATTTTCTTTCATCATCTTAAACGCTTCAGTAAAGGGCATACAGATAAATTGCCAATCTTTACCCTTCATTATTTTTTCAACCCATGCAACTTGATTTACAATTTTTGTAATTAATGCTTTTTGAAATCTCTCTGGTTTTCGCCCAAAAGGAACGTTATAATTCCCTTTATTATTAAAACGTATCATACCATTAAAATTTGAACGTTGTAAAAATAGAAAATCTAGGGAGCTATGTTCTTCGTTAAATCTATCTCTGACTTCATAATAATAAGAGGTCTTGTCAGCTGGTGTACTAGACAGTTTAGTTGCTTCATTTTCTAAAAAAGTTCTAACTGTTTGAGAAGTAATCTTCTTTGATTGAATATCTTTGTAAAATTGAATGATGTAGGGGTTGGTATCACTAAAAATAGCCCTCTGAGGCTCTAAATTAAAACCTACTACACCAGAACCCATAAACGGCTCAAAGTATGTTCCTTCACCATCCCACTTTATTGATTCAGCAATGAATGGAACTAATTTAGTTTTTATTCCTTGAATTTTGATAGGTGGGACTTTAGGTGTAATAATTTTTTTAGGTAACAATTGTAATCTCCTTTCTTACTGTTCTATACGTCTTCTATTATACCATTTTTTATACTTTTTTCCTTCCAAAACTGATTATAAACTTTTCCTCTTTTTACATCACTATTATCAAAATTCAAAATATTATTCAACTTATTAGCAACTTCTCTATTCATATTCGGATATAAATGTCCATAAGTTCCTAGAGTTGTTTTAATATCTTCATGTCCTAATCTGTCACGAATTACCAAGGCATTTTCTCCTAAAGAAATCAATAAACTAGCGTGAGAATGTCTTAAAGCATGAGTTTTAATTCTATGAACTTTAGCAAGTTTCGCATGACGCGTTATAATATGACTTGTTGCACTTTTATTAGTTGGCAACCCATTATATGAAAATACAAAATCTGTCACAATATTTTTTCTTTGAATAACTTTCCATTCACTCAAATAGTTTAGTGTCATATCGTCTAAGGCAATAATTCTATTACTAGCTAATGTTTTTGGCTCAGTTATATAAAATTCATTAGATGTTTTATAATACATATTCTTATTAACTTCTAAAGTTTTCTCAATAAAGTCAATATCTTCCCATTGTAGAGCTTGAGCCTCGCCAATTCTAAGACCTGTCATGAAAAGTGCATAAATAAGAGTAAAGGCAAACCTATCATAATAATCTTGTAAATCAAATGTTGAAAATACTTTCTCAGCTTCATCTTTTGTCCAGAAGTCCACTTTTTGCCTTACTTTCTTTACGTTTCCAACTTGTTTTGCGATATTTTTTTGTAATAATCCTAGTTTTACTGCAAGGTCTAGACTCTTTTGAAATAGTCCATGTATGGCTCTTACATAACCAGATGAATAATTAGACGAAAGATTATTTTGCCACTTCTTGACCATTGGAGCAGATATATCTTTTAATTTACGGTTAAAGAAATATTTTAAGTGTATCTCCATTGAAGATAATCTACTATCAAAAGTTTGAGGCTTAACTGACTGTTTATAATCAGGTTTGAAATACGTTTCATAAAACTCTCTATATGACATAGTAGAATTTTTCTTTACTGCTGAATCCGAGAAATCGTTCATATAGGCTTCATATCCCTTTTTTGCTTCTAATTGGGTTTTAAAACCTCTCCCCCAATACTGAATTCGTTTGCCATGTTCATCATAACCTAGACTAGCCACAAAATACCACAATCCTGATTTCTTATCTTGATACACGTGAGGAATTTTAGGCATGATGATGTTTCTCCTCTAATTCCTTTGTATCAATAGGAAATCCGAGTATATGCTCTACAGATGACAAAGGAACTCGCCCTAAACGTTTTGAAGAATAATATCCATAACCTTTGTTAACAAGATAAATTTTTGCTCTTCGAACTATATCAGCCGATTGTGACGGACCGAATCCCATTTTTTGAAGTTCATGTTTTGTGATGGTTTGCATACTGCTTACCTCCTTTTTTTGTTATATTGTTCAAAAATAATAATATTTTCAAAGTTCTCGTTTTCAATTTTATAAGTTTTAGTATAATGTGGTTCAATTCCTATCAGATCTCTTGCTGATTGATAAGGCATTTTGATTCTCTTAGGGTACTTTATGCCCTTGCTTTTTCGATATATTTTAATTCCTTTAGGATAAAGCCATAATCGACTCCCTTTTATATATTTTTTTTCTGAGAATCAGTATCTGAAAATTCCGCATTAGTTAGATATGCTGATAGGTATGCACCTATGTTATCTATGTCTTTCAATCTTTCAATTCTACAAAAGCCGAGTCCCCATATCTGTTCAAACTCTTGACAGGGTATGTAAAGATTAGCAGAATTACTCTTTAATAATAAATGAAGATGAAAACCGTGCCATTCAGAAATATCTTTGCTGTTTACTCCATGTGGTTCTAAAATTGCAATATAGTCTAATTTTTCTTTATATTTATAATTCAGTCTCTTAATAAATTTATTAAACTCTTTATATATCAACGATGGTTGTTTTGCTATGATAGTATCTTTGAATGTCAATGTTGCCCACAGTTCATTCTTTCGTCCTGAAAAATTTGCATTTATAAGATACCTTAATTTTTTCATTGTTTGCTTAATTGAGTTTTCACTCTGGTTTCTCGTTTCTGTGTGTTCATAATATTTGATTTCCCCTGTCGATTTTATAACATATCGGTCAGAATCAATCTTCAAGATATTGTTTTGTCTATTTGATTTTTGTAAATACTGTACCTCATATATATCATTCATAAGTGTAACAGTAACAAAATCATCAGGATGAATTGAAAAATCTTTGCTGTCGTCCATACGACCACCTCGCCTATGATTTTTCAAAATTCTCTTATTATTTCATTAAAAACAAGCCAATTATCAAAAATCGTTCCGATTTTTGAAGACCCTAAAAAGTTATTGATGGTCGCTCCGCTCAAATGCTTAAAGCATTTGCTCATCAACAACTTTTTAGAGTGCCATTAGGACATATTCTCTAGTATAGCCTTATCCAAAACATTCAAATAATCCATACTATTTTGTGGCAGTAAAGGAGCTTCAAAATAAGTTGGTTTCGTGTGTTGTCCATCAATCATAATATACCCAGCACCTATTTCTTTCACAGTCTGAAATTCAGCATCAGTATTTCCAAAAAGCATTCTGCGAGCGTCACTTGTCATATTGCCCATACCGATACGCACCCCAAATTGGTCTCTTTGTTGTCCAGTTAAGCCGTTATTTGAATTTGAAGATATATCTGATCGTTGCATAATCAACACTATCTCTATCCCCACCATACGTCCTTTTAGAAGTATGTTATTAAAGTATCCAGTGATTTCTTTAGCTACTTTAGGATTAGCAATAGATAGGACAGCAGAAAACTCATCAATGATAACCACTAAAGGTTTAGCATTGTCAATATCTGTCCACATTTTGCCAAAAGAGTGTTCGTCTTCAGTAAACCATTCAGAATACCTACGTTCCATTTCATCATTAACTTCTCTTAGTAATCTTGCTATTTCATTCTCAGACACAGCAAGATTTTGAAGTTTACCATATTTTTTCAAGTCTATTCTTCGACAAATAATCGCTAAATCCGCCGATTTTGGGTCACACACATAAATGTCACAACCACCACCTTTACCTTTAATCCGTAAATAATCAAGAATTAACATGGTAGCAAGATATGTCTTCCCAGAATTTGTTGCTCCACATATAATGAGATGGCAAGGGGTTGAAAATTTCCACGAAGTCTTTTCGGTTAGTTGAATAGTGTTATTTAATACTTCTCTGGAAGAAAAATCTAATCTATTATCAGGAATACGGTCAAATATGTACTCGCAATAAGTATTATTATTTCCAATATCCTGCAAAGGTAAATCTAGTATAGCTTGAAAGTGATTTGCAAATTGACTAGATTTATTAGTGAATATGTCAGCATTCTTTTTGAAGCGAATGAAAATTTTTTCATCAGTAACTAAGTATTCAACTTCAGCAGAAATATAATCGTTATAAAGATTATTATGAATAATGAACTCCCTAATTTTATAGTTCAGACTAGTTTTGTATCTATAAAATATAAATCCCACACATAAAAAAATCACAATCGAAGAAAATAATGTGAAAATAAAATATGCTACATTATGCAAATACTGACTAATTAAGACAAAAAGCCACATGAATGTAATGTAAACTAATACTTTTCCCCTTATAAGAAAGGGTGGTTTTGTAAACGCAGTTATCATTTTATAGCGGTCACTATTCATCATCTACCACCTCAATTCCTTCTGCTTTAAAAGAACAAGCTACATATTTGTAGCTATCTCCAGCTACATAAGCACTACCACTTAATCCTGAAAATTCAACGAAACAGTTTTGAGGGATTGACTTTGAATCTAAAAATAGAGGTTTTTGATGTTCTATTTTTACGCTAAAGCGTTCAAATTGTTTTTCTATTGCCACGCACTCATAAGAGTACCCAGCTACTGTTTCTGTTTTTCTACGCTTTCCGTTTTCTTCTACATAAAGAAAATAAGGTTTTTGATTGACAAGGATTTTCGCTCCCTTTATCGTCTCTTCTGCATTTAAAATTGGTTTAATCATAATTAGATTCTCCTTTTAATTATTCCCTCTATTAGAGGTAATTATATACTAGCACAATTTGTCCCTCTTGTAAAGAGAAAAATAAAAGAAGTTAAAAAAAATAGCAACAATAACAGTTACTATTTTTGAAGTCTATTTAATAATGCTGCTCGTACAACAATTCTAATTATATAAGATACTGTCACATAATTGGTATTTGTATATTTTGGAAATTCCTTTTTCAACTCATCTATACATGATTTTGTATCATCATTAATTGTAAGGTTGGTTTTTAGTGGTGTATCCTCTAATTTTCCGAATTTTTTCTGAACTAAAGGAGTAGTTTCTTGAATTATTTTTTTCCAATTAGTAATACCCATAGTTTCTCTAAAAGCTTGATTTACAACAAAACCATTTGTTATTGTTAGTTCTCCAAAATTTTCTTTAGTAATTATTTCTTTTAGTTCTTCTATATTTTGTAAAGTTTCTAAAGCTAATCTAACACTTAATTTCATCATCTCACCTCGAATTCACTTTATATTTTATCAAATTTTAAACAATATTTCCACAATTGAAAGGGAAATGTCTGCAAACAATTTGCAAACAACAGAAATAAACTCTAATAAATTCTTATAAAAATAACTAATATAAATTCTTAATTTTAAGCCATATCAAACCTTATCAATTTAGAAAACAATTGAGTGGGAGTAGTCATCTAAGGACTCATTTATGTATTTTTACTAGCCAGTATCTTTGGATACTGGTTTTTGCTTTCCTAGACTTTTTGACTACTTGTTAAAACTAGGTTAATTTTCGACAGTTTAATAATTATTATGTAAAGCTTAAAAGATTAGAATTGTCAAAACAATCTTTCTAGGCTTGATTTTATGGCTTATTTACTATAAAATGAGAAGGAAAAACGTCAAACTTTTATATTGCAAATAGGAGAAAACATGACAAAAACATTAAAACGTCCTGAGGTTTTATCACCTGCAGGGACTTTAGAGAAGCTAAAAGTAGCTGTTCAGTATGGAGCAGATGCTGTCTTTATCGGTGGTCAGGCCTATGGTCTTCGCAGCCGTGCCGGAAACTTTACCTTTGAACAGATGGAAGAAGGCGTCCAGTTTGCGGCTAAGTATGGTGCCAAGGTCTATGTAGCTGCCAACATGGTTATGCACGAAGGAAATGAAGCTGGTGCTGGTGAGTGGTTCCGTAGACTGCGTGATATCGGGATTGCAGCAGTGATCGTGTCTGACCCAGCCTTGATTATGATTGCAGCGACAGAAGCACCAGGCCTTGAAATCCACCTCTCTACCCAAGCAAGTGCGACTAACTATGAAACTCTTGAGTTCTGGAAGGAATTGGGCTTGACTCGTGTCGTTTTGGCGCGTGAGGTTTCAATGGAAGAATTAGCTGAAATCCGCAAACGCACAGACGTTGAGATTGAAGCCTTTGTCCATGGAGCTATGTGTATTTCTTACTCAGGTCGCTGTACTCTTTCTAACCACATGAGCATGCGTGATGCCAACCGTGGTGGATGTTCTCAGTCTTGCCGTTGGAAATATGACCTCTACGATATGCCGTTTGGAAAAGAGCGTAAGAGCTTGAAAGGTGAGATTCCTGAAGAATTTTCAATGTCAGCCGTTGATATGTCTATGATTGACCATATCCCAGATATGATTGAGAATGGAGTAGACAGTCTCAAAATCGAAGGACGTATGAAATCTATTCACTACGTATCAACAGTAACCAACTGCTACAAGGCGGCTGTGGATGCATATCTTGAAAGTCCTGAAAAGTTTGAAGCGATCAAACAAGACTTGGTGGACGAGATGTGGAAGGTTGCCCAACGTGAATTGGCAACAGGTTTCTACTACGGTACACCATCTGAAAATGAGCAGTTGTTTGGTGCTCGTCGTAAAATTCCTGAGTACAAGTTTGTCGCTGAAGTGGTTTCTTATGATGATGCGACACAAACAGCAACCATTCGTCAACGGAACGTCATTAACGAAGGAGACCAAGTTGAGTTTTATGGCCCAGGTTTCCGTCATTTTGAAACCTATATTGAGGATCTTCACGATGCAAAGGGAAATAAAATCGATCGTGCTCCAAATCCAATGGAACTCTTGACTATCAAAGTACCACAACCTGTGCAAGCAGGAGATATGGTTCGAGCTCTTAAAGAGGGGCTTATCAATCTTTATAAGGAAGATGGAACCAGCGTCACAGTTCGAGCTTAATAAACATTAAATAAGAACTACTAACAATAGATTGACCTTAATCCGAGATTCCCCTCTCGGATTTTGTGTTGCTTTCATTAAATTTACAGGTAAGACTTGCTAGCTTCAGTAAATATACACAAGTTTTTCAGAATAAAGTGAAATCCGAAAGAAAATGGAAGTAATTTTCATTAAACGCTTCCAATGTGAAAAAAAAGTTGACAAATCCAATTTTTAGGACTAAACTAAGTAAGTAAATTTTATTTTAAAGGAGAATTCGTTATGAATTTAACATTTTTAGGCTTATGTATTGCCTGTATGGGCGTATCTGTCGGTGAAGGTTTATTGATGAATGGACTGTTTAAATCAGTAGCACGCCAACCAGATATGCTTTCTGAGTTTCGTAGTTTGATGTTTTTAGGTGTTGCCTTTATTGAAGGAACTTTCTTTGTAACTCTTGTCTTCTCATTTATTATCAAATAAATACATGGAACGAGAAGAAAAGGGAGGATTTTAGATGGAAGAAAGTATTAATCCAATCATCTCTATTGGTCCTGTTATCTTCAATCTGACTATGTTAGCCATGACCTTGTTGATTGTGGGAGTTATTTTTGTCTTTATTTATTGGGCAAGCCGCAATATGACCTTGAAACCCAAAGGAAAGCAAAATGTACTTGAGTATGTCTATGACTTTGTTATTGGATTTACAGAACCTAACATTGGTTCGCGCTACATGAAAGATTACTCACTCTTTTTCCTTTGTTTATTTCTTTTCATGGTGATTGCCAATAACCTTGGCTTAATGACAAAGCTTCAAACGATCGATGGGACTAACTGGTGGAGTTCGCCAACCGCTAATTTACAGTATGACTTAACCTTATCTTTTCTTGTCATTTTGTTGACACATATAGAAAGCGTTCGTCGTCGTGGATTTAAAAAAAGTATAAAATCTTTTATGAGTCCTGTTTTTGTCATACCGATGAATATCTTGGAAGAATTTACAAACTTCTTATCTTTGGCTTTGCGGATTTTTGGGAATATCTTTGCAGGAGAGGTCATGACGAGTTTGTTACTTCTTCTTTCCCACCAAGCTATTTATTGGTATCCAGTAGCCTTTGGAGCTAATTTGGCTTGGACTGCATTTTCTGTCTTTATTTCCTGCATCCAAGCTTATGTCTTTACTCTTTTGACATCTGTGTATTTAGGGAATAAGATTAATATTGAAGAGGAATAGAAAGGAGTAACTGATGCACGTAACAGTAGGTGAATTGATTGGTAATTTTATTTTAATCACTGGCTCTTTTATTCTTTTGCTAGTCTTGATTAAAAAATTTGCATGGTCTAATATTACAGGCATTTTCGAACAAAGAGCAGAAAAAATTGCAGCAGATATTGACGGAGCTGAACAAGCACGTCAAAAAGCAGAAGTATTGGCTCAAAAACGCGAAGATGAATTGGCTGGTAGTCGTAAAGAAGCTAAGACAATCATTGAGAATGCGAAAGAAACAGCTGAGAAAAGCAAAGCTAGTATTTTAGCAGATGCTAAGCTAGAAGCAGGACGCTTGAAAGAAAAAGCGAACCAAGAAATTGCTCAAAATAAAGCTGAAGCTTTACAAAGTGTTAAGGGTGAGGTAGCAGATTTGACAATCAGCTTGGCTGGTAAAATCATCTCACAAAACCTTGACGGTCATGCCCATAAAGAACTTATTGATCAGTATATCGATCAGTTAGGAGAAGCTTAATGGACAAGAAAACAGTAAAGGTAATTGAAAAATACAGCATGCCTTTTGTCCAATTGGTTATAGAAAAAGGAGAAGAAGACCGTATCTTTTCAGACTTAGCTCAAATCAAGCAAGTTGCTGAAGAAACAGGCTTACCTTCTTTTTTAAAAAAAGTGGCAGTAGACGAGTCTGACAAGGAAAAAACAATTACTTTCTTCCAAGATTCAGTGTCACCTTTATTGCAAAACTTTATCCAGGTTCTTATCTACAATCACAGAGCAAATCTTTTTTATGATATTCTTGTAGATTGCTTGAACCGACTTGAAAAAGAAACAAATCGATTTGAAGTGACGATTACTTCAGCTCATCCTTTAACTGATGAACAGAAGAGTCGCTTGCTCCCTTTGATTGAGAAAAAAATGTCTCTTAAAGTAAGGAGTGTAAAAGAACAAATCGATGAAAGTCTTATTGGTGGTTTTGTCATTTTTGCCAATCACAAGACAATTGATGTGAGTATTAAACAACAACTTAAAGTTGTTAAAGAAAATTTGAAATAGAAAGTGGTGTTCTTTTGGCAATTAACGCACAAGAAATCAGCGCTTTAATTAAGCAACAAATTGAAAATTTCAAACCCAATTTTGATGTGACTGAAACAGGTGTTGTAACCTATATCGGGGACGGTATCGCGCGTGCTCACGGCCTTGAAAATGCCATGAGTGGAGAGTTGTTGATTTTTGAAAACGGCTCTTATGGTATGGCTCAAAACTTGGAGTCAACAGACGTTGGTATTATCATCCTAGGTGACTTTACAGATATCCGTGAAGGCGATACAATCCGCCGTACAGGGAAAATCATGGAAGTCCCAGTAGGTGAAAGTCTGATTGGTCGTGTTGTGGATCCGCTTGGTCGTCCAGTTGACGGTCTTGGAGAAATCCACACTGATAAAACTCGTCCAGTAGAAGCGCAAGCTCCTGGTGTTATGCAACGTAAGTCTGTATCAGAACCATTGCAAACTGGTTTGAAAGCTATCGACGCCCTTGTACCGATTGGTCGTGGTCAACGTGAGTTGATTATCGGTGACCGTCAGACAGGGAAAACAACCATTGCGATTGATACAATCTTGAACCAAAAAGGTCAAGATATGATCTGTATCTATGTAGCGATTGGACAAAAAGAATCAACAGTTCGTACGCAAGTAGAAACACTTCGTCAGTACGGTGCCTTGGATTACACAATCGTTGTGACAGCCTCTGCTTCACAACCATCTCCATTGCTTTTCCTAGCTCCTTATGCTGGGGTTGCCATGGCAGAAGAATTTATGTACCAAGGGAAACATGTTTTGATTGTTTATGATGATTTATCAAAACAAGCGGTAGCTTATCGTGAACTGTCACTCTTGCTTCGTCGTCCTCCAGGTCGTGAAGCCTTCCCAGGGGATGTTTTCTACCTTCACAGCCGTTTGCTTGAGCGCTCAGCTAAAGTTTCTGATGAACTTGGTGGTGGATCAATTACTGCCCTACCATTTATTGAGACACAAGCAGGAGATATCTCTGCCTATATCGCAACCAACGTGATTTCAATCACTGATGGACAAATCTTCCTTGGTGATGGTCTCTTCAATGCGGGTATTCGTCCAGCCATCGATGCGGGTTCATCTGTATCTCGTGTAGGTGGTTCTGCACAAATCAAAGCCATGAAGAAGGTTGCTGGTACACTTCGTATCGACCTCGCTTCATACCGTGAGTTGGAAGCCTTCACTAAGTTTGGTTCTGACTTGGACGCAGCAACACAGGCTAAGTTGAACCGTGGACGTCGTACAGTTGAAGTTTTGAAACAACCTGTTCACAAACCATTACCTGTTGAGAAACAAGTAACCATTCTCTATGCTTTGACACATGGTTTCTTGGATACTGTTCCAGTAGATGATATTGTTCGTTTCGAGGAAGAGTTCCATGCCTTCTTTGATGCTCAACATCCAGAGATTTTGGAAACCATTCGTGATACAAAAGACTTGCCAGAAGAAGCAGTCTTGGATGCTGCGATTACAGAGTTTCTCAATCAAACCAGCTTCCAATAAGAATAGAGGTGTCAGATGGCAGTATCTCTAAATGATATTAAAACAAAAATCGCCTCAACAAAAAATACGAGTCAAATCACTAATGCCATGCAGATGGTATCAGCTGCTAAGCTAGGTCGTTCTGAAGAAGCTGCTCGCAACTTCCAAGTTTATGCTCAGAAAGTTCGTAAACTTTTGACGGATATTCTTCATGGGAATGGAGCTGGCAGTTCTACCAATCCGATGTTGATTAGTCGTCCAGTTAAGAAGACAGGCTATATCGTCATTACTTCAGACCGAGGTTTGGTTGGAGGTTATAATTCTTCTATTCTGAAAGCCGTTATGGAGCTGAAAGAAGAATACCATCCAGACGGTAAAGGTTTTGAAATGATCTGTATTGGTGGAATGGGAGCTGATTTCTTTAAAGCTCGTGGTATTCAACCACTTTATGAACTACGTGGCTTGGCAGATCAACCAAGCTTTGATCAAGTTCGTAAGATTATTTCAAAAACTGTTGAAATGTACCAAAATGAACTTTTTGATGAACTCTATGTCTGCTATAACCACCATGTCAATACGCTAACCAGTCAAATGCGTGTGGAACAAATGCTTCCGATTGTTGACTTGGATCCAAATGAAGCGGATGACAGTTACAGTTTGACCTTTGAGTTGGAAACTAGCCGAGAAGAAATTTTGGAGCAGTTGTTGCCTCAATTTGCAGAAAGTATGATTTACGGTGCTATTATCGATGCTAAGACAGCTGAAAATGCTGCCGGTATGACAGCCATGCAAACAGCGACAGATAATGCTAAGAAAGTCATTAATGATTTGACAATTCAGTATAACCGTGCCAGACAGGCGGCGATTACACAAGAAATTACAGAAATCGTAGCAGGAGCTAGTGCCTTAGAATAGGCTCTAGTCCAGCTCGTATGAAAATGAACTTAGGACCTAGTTAAGCTAGGGACCGACAGTATCTTATATAGAATAGGAGAAGGAGATGAGTTCAGGTAAAATTGCTCAGGTTATCGGTCCCGTTGTAGACGTCTTGTTTGCAGCAGGGGAAAAACTTCCTGAGATTAACAATGCACTTGTCGTCTACAAAAATGACGAAAGAAAAACAAAAATCGTCCTTGAAGTAGCCTTAGAGTTGGGAGATGGTATGGTCCGTACTATCGCCATGGAATCAACAGATGGTTTGACTCGTGGAATGGAAGTATTGGACACAGGTCGTCCAATCTCTGTACCAGTAGGTAAAGAAACTTTGGGACGTGTCTTCAATGTTTTGGGAGATACCATTGACTTGGAAGCTCCTTTTACAGAAGATGCAGAGCGTCAGCCAATTCATAAAAAAGCTCCAACTTTTGATGAATTGTCTACCTCTTCTGAAATCCTTGAAACAGGGATTAAGGTTATCGACCTTCTTGCCCCTTACCTTAAAGGTGGAAAGGTTGGACTTTTCGGTGGTGCCGGAGTTGGTAAAACCGTCTTAATCCAAGAATTGATTCACAACATTGCCCAAGAACACGGTGGTATTTCAGTATTTACCGGTGTTGGGGAACGTACTCGTGAGGGTAATGACCTTTACTGGGAAATGAAAGAATCAGGCGTTATCGAGAAAACAGCCATGGTATTTGGTCAGATGAATGAGCCACCAGGAGCACGTATGCGTGTTGCTCTTACTGGTTTGACAATTGCTGAATACTTCCGTGATGTGGAAGGCCAAGACGTGCTTCTCTTTATCGATAATATCTTCCGTTTCACTCAGGCTGGTTCAGAAGTATCTGCCCTTTTGGGTCGTATGCCATCAGCCGTTGGTTACCAACCAACACTTGCTACAGAAATGGGGCAATTGCAAGAACGTATCACATCAACTAAGAAGGGTTCTGTAACCTCTATCCAGGCTATCTATGTGCCAGCGGATGACTATACTGACCCAGCGCCAGCAACAGCCTTCGCTCACTTGGATTCAACAACCAACTTGGAACGTAAGTTGGTACAATTGGGTATCTACCCAGCCGTTGACCCACTTGCTTCAAGCTCACGTGCCTTGGCACCTGAAATCGTTGGAGAAGAGCACTATGCAGTTGCTGCTGAAGTAAAACGCGTTCTTCAACGTTACCATGAATTGCAAGATATCATTGCTATCCTTGGTATGGATGAGCTTTCTGATGAAGAAAAGACCTTGGTTGCTCGTGCTCGTCGTATCCAGTTCTTCTTGTCACAAAACTTCAACGTTGCTGAACAATTTACTGGTCAACCTGGTTCTTATGTTCCAGTTGCTGAAACTGTTCGTGGCTTTAAGGAAATCCTTGATGGTAAACACGACCACTTGCCAGAAGATGCCTTCCGTGGTGTAGGTTCTATCGAAGATGTGATTGCAAAAGCTGAAAAAATGGGATTTTAAGAGGTGATCTATGGCTCAGTTAACTGTCCAGATCGTGACACCAGATGGTCTCGTCTATGATCACCATGCCAGCTTTGTATCAGTTCGAACTCTGGATGGTGAGATGGGAATCTTGCCACGACATGAAAATATGATTGCAGTTTTAGCAGTTGATGAGGTTAAGGTTAAACGTGTAGATGATGAAAATCACGTGAACTGGATTGCAGTAAACGGAGGCGTTATCGAAGTTGCTAATGGTGTTATCACAATCGTTGCTGACTCTGCAGAACGGGCTCGTGATATCGACGTTAGTCGTGCAGAACGTGCCAAACTTCGAGCAGAGCGTGAAATTGAAGAAGCACAAGACAAACACTTGATTGACCAAGAACGTCGTGCGAAGATTGCACTGCAACGTGCCATTAACCGTATTAATGTCGGAAATAGACTATAAGAAAAAAATGAACTTGAGTTACCAAGTTCATTTTTTATGTTTTCTTAAGGGGCAAAACTGATGCAGACTGCTTCTGGGACATGGAAGTCATTAGAAAGTTCTGCTAGACGTCCAGTTTCAGAATTGCGTTTAAAGACAGTTGCATTGTCAGAGTCCTGATGGACAGCAATGACAAATTCTTGATCCGGTGTCAAATCAAAATCACGTGGAGTCTGACCATGTGTCGGAACGATTTCTAACAACTCTAAGCTACCGTCCGCAAGAATTGTATATACTGCGATAGAATCATGACCACGGTTAGAGGCGTAGAGGTATTTACCATCTTTAGAGAGACGAATAGCAGCAGTACCATTAAAGCCTTCATAACCGTCTGGTAGAGTTGAAATGACTTGCATGCGTTCAAATTCGCCAACACCATCGTAGATTAGAACTTCGATAGTGCTATTGAGTTCACAAATGAGATAAGCGATTTTATAATGGTTATGGAAAATAATATGGCGTGAGCCTGCTCCTGGCTGGCTATGATAGGTATAGAGCTTAGATAATTTTCCTTCTGAATCAAGATCGTAAGTAATTACTTGGTCAGTACCCAAGTCGCAGGTCACTAGATAGTGGTCAGGTGTTAAATCTGTATAGTGAACATGTGGAGAAGCTTGATTTTCATGTGGACCTTGGCCACTGTGTTGATCAACATCACTAAGTAGAAGACAACCATCTTCCTGACGTTTATAAACAAGGACCTGTCCCTTGTGGTAGTTTGCCGCGTACACCAAATCACGCTCTTCATCAACGGCAACATAACAGTGGGGGGCTCCCTCTTCAACGACATGGTTTAATAAGGTACCATTAGTTTGATAGGCTGCAATTCCACCCTTATCGTCTTGACTACCAACAGTGTATAAATGTTGATGCTGGTCAAAGGCAAGGTAGGTTGGACTTGGCTCAGTAGCAAAAAGTTCTAGATTTGAAAGCTGACCAGTTTCTGTATCAAAGTCTGCCTTGTAAATCCCTTGGGAAGTCCGACGTGTATAAGTTCCAAAATAAACAGTTTCTTTCATAACTTTACCTCTATAATAAAGATATGACTATTATATCACAAAAAAGGAGTTGAAGCAGTACTTGGTATAGATAAAACAAAACATGATAACCTAGTAAATTTAGTTGATTTACTTTTTAAAAGTGCTATAATAATCTTAGAAAACTATTAAAGGAGTTTAACTATGAAAAAACGTGTTTTCTTAGCAACAGGATTTACTGTTTTATCAGTAGCTGTTCTAGCAGCGTGTTCATCTGGTAATGATAATAAAGATGCTACTAGACCAGTGAATTATGCTTATGTGTTTACATCAGATCCTGTTACTTTGGATTATACAGTTTCTGGTAATGTCAGCACTAAACAGATTACAGGTAATGTTATTGATGGATTACTAGAAAATGATCAATATGGAAATTTAGTTCCATCGGTTGCAGAAGATTGGACTGTTTCCAAAGATGGCTTGACCTATACCTATAAAATCCGTCAGGGTGTCAAGTGGTATACCAATGAGGGAGAGGAGTATGGTGAAGTTAAGGCTCAGGACTTTGTAGCAGGTCTGAAGCATGCAGCTGATAAGAAATCACAGGCCCTCTATTTGGTACAGGATTCTATCAAAGGATTGGATGACTATGTAAATGGGAAAACAACAGATTTTTCTACTGTTGGTGTCAAAGCAACGGATGATTATACTCTTGTTTATACCTTGAATCATCCAGAATCTTTCTGGAATTCGAAGACAACAATGGGAGTTCTTGCTCCTATTAGCGAAGACTTTTTAGCTTCTAAAGGAGATGATTTTGGTAAGGCCACTGATGTTACGAGCATTCTCTACAACGGTCCTTATCTCCTCAAGGGATTGACATCTAAGTCTTCTATCGAAATGACCAAAAATCAAAATTATTGGGATAAGCAAAATGTCTTTATTGATGATATCAAGTTATCATTCTTTGATGGTCAAGATGCAGATTCTCTAGGACGCGGTTTTGATGAGGGACATTATCCAGCTGCTCCACTCTTTAAAAATTCTGCCAACTATGAACGTCTAAAAGAAAAATACAAGGATAATATTGTATATGGTCAACAAAGAGGTGGCGTATTCTATATGTCTACTAATATTGATCGTGTGTCATATAATCATACTGCTAAAACAAGTGATGTAGAAAAATCCTCTACTAAGAAAGCACTTTTAAACAAAGACTTCCGTCAAGCCTTGGCATTTGCTGCAGATCGTAAAGCAGCTGTTTCTCAGGTGTTTGGAGATGAAGTGGCGCCGCGTAAACTACGTACAAGTTTCACTCCTCCAACATTTGTACAAGTAGGAGACCAATCGTTTGGTCAAGTAACTAAGACAGAATTAGATAAGTTGGATAGTATTTGGAAAGATGTCAGTCTTGATGATGCGCAAGATTCACTTCATAATGTAGACAAGGCTAAGGTTAAGTTTGAATCTGCTAAGAAAACTCTTCAAGCTGATGGAGTACAGTTTCCGATTCATTTAGATCTTCCAGTTTCATCTACTCAGACAGATTTTATTCATCAAGCTCAGTCTTATAAACAATCAATTGAAGAAGCCATGGGCTCTGAAAATGTAGTTGTTGACATTCAACAGGTTTCTGATGATGAATTGGGAAACATGACTGTTCTAGCGACATCAAATAATAATGTTGATTGGGACATTAATGTTAATAGTGGTTGGAGTCCGGATTATGCAGATCCGTCAACTTATCTAGATGTATTTGATCCAACATCTGGCCCAAGTCTCCTCAGCTCTCTTGGTGTAGCACCAGGAACAGACAATCCAGCCCTTAAAACAGTTGGATTGGATAAATACAAAGAATTGATTGATGACGCAAACAGTGAGAAAACAGATCTGCAAAAACGTTATTCTAAATATGCTAAGGCTCAAGCTTGGTTAACAGATAGTGCTCTAGTTATTCCTGTACACTCAGACGGTGCCCAAATGCTTGTAACGAAGAAAGTATTAGGCAGTGGTGCTGATGGTTGGGTTGGTGACAAAACAGGCGATAACAGTTATAAATATCTTAAACTCCAAGACAAGATTGTCACTACTAAAGAAATGGATGAGTTCCGCAAGAAATTTGCTGATGAAAAAGCCAAATCCAATGCTGATTATCAGAAGAACTTAGACCGTCATATTCAAGACTAATCGAATCTCCTCTTTTGAGGGGATTTTTTATATCGCTGTCTCCATGTAATACTCAATGAAAATCAAAGAGCAAACTAGGAAGCTAGCCGCAGGCTGTACTTGAGTACGGCAAGGCGAAGCTGACGTGGTTTGAATTTGATTTTCGAAGAGTATAAGCACTTAAAAAAAGAGTTATTTTACTTCAAAAATGGTATAATGAGAGAACGACAGAAAGGAAGTATTTATGGAGCACAAAGAGAAACATTTTAGCCTATCTTGGTTTTTCAAGTGGTTTTTGGATAACAAGGCCATTACGGTATTTTTGGTAACCTTATTATTGGGACTCAATCTTTTTATTTTAAGTAAGATTAGTTTTCTATTTTCACCTGTTTTAGACTTTTTGGCAGTCGTGATGTTGCCAGTCATTCTATCTGGTTTGCTATATTATTTATTAAATCCTATTGTTGATTGGATGGAGAAGCATAAGGTGAATCGTGTTATAGCTATCACTATTGTCTTTGTCATCATCGCTCTTTTTATCATTTGGGGCTTGGCAGTAGCTATTCCAAATCTGCAACGTCAAGTTTTAACATTTGCAAGAAATGTACCAATCTACCTTGAAGATGCTGATCGAGTTATTGATGATTTGGTAACTAAGCGTTTACCAGATGATTTCAGGCCTCAGCTAGAACAAGTTTTGACAAACTTCTCAAGTCAGGCTACAGTTTGGGCAAGTAAAGTTTCTTCTCAGGCAGTCAACTGGGTAAGCGCCTTTATTAGCGGTGCTTCTCAAGTGATTGTTGCCTTGATTATCGTTCCGTTCATGCTCTTTTATCTCTTGCGTGATGGGAAAGGCTTGCGTAACTATTTGACCCAATTTATGCCGAGAAAATTGAAAGAACCTGTTGGACAAGTTTTGTCAGACGTGAATCAACAGTTGTCCAACTATGTTCGAGGGCAAGTAACAGTGGCTATTATTGTAGCAGTAATGTTTATGATCTTCTTCAAGATTATTGGTCTACGCTATGCGGTTACGCTTGGTGTTACTGCTGGTATTCTAAATCTGGTTCCTTATCTTGGTAGCTTTCTAGCCATGCTTCCTGCCCTAGTTCTGGGCTTGATTGCTGGACCAGTCATGCTTTTGAAAGTAGTGATTGTCTTTATCGTAGAACAAACTATTGAAGGCCGTTTTGTCTCTCCATTGATTTTGGGAAGCCAATTAAACATTCATCCCATTAATGTTCTCTTTGTTTTGTTAACTTCAGGTTCCATGTTTGGTATCTGGGGAGTCTTGCTCGGTATTCCGGTTTATGCCTCTGCTAAGGTTGTCATTTCAGCCATTTTCGAATGGTATAAGGTAGTCAGTGGTCTATATGAATTAGAGGGCGAGGAAGTCAAAAGTGAACAATAGTCAACAGATGTTACAGGCTTTGGAAGAGCAAGATTTAGTCAAGACTGAGCACTATTTCGTCAAAGCTTTAGAAAATGATCCAAGTGACCTTTTGTATGAGTTAGCCACCTATCTTGAAGGAATTGGTTTTTATCCTCAGGCAAAGGAGATTTACCTGAAAATTGTAGAGGATTTCCCAGAGCTTCATCTTAATCTAGCTGCAATTGCTAGCGAGGATGGTCAAATCGAAGAAGCCTTTATCTATCTTGAGGAAATCCAAGCTGACAGTGACTGGTATGTCTCGTCTTTGGCTCTGAAGGCAGACCTTTACCAGTTGGAAGGTTTGACAGATGTGGCGCGTGAAAAATTGCTGGAGGCTTTGAGTTATTCAGATGATCCTCTCTTGATATTGGGTTTGGCAGAGTTGGATAGTGAGTTGGAAAATTACCAAGCGGCTATTCAAGCCTATGCCCAGTTAGATAATCGCTCGATTTATGAGCAAACGGGCATTTCCACCTATCAACGAATTGGCTTTGCCTATGCTCAGTTAGGGAAATTTGAAACGGCTACTGAGTTTTTAGAAAAAGCCCTGGAGTTAGAATACGATGACTTAACAGCTTTTGAGTTGGCCAGTCTTTATTTTGATCAAGAAGAATATCAAAAAGCCACCCTCTACTTTAAGCAGCTTGATACCATTTCTCCTGACTTTGAAGGCTATGAGTATGGGTACAGTCAGGCTTTACATAAGGAACATCAAGTTCAAGAAGCCCTGCGTATCGCTAAGCAAGGATTAGAGAAAAATCCCTTTGAAACTCGCCTCTTGCTGGCTGCTTCACAATTTTCTTATGAATTGCATGATGCTAGTGGTGCAGAAAATTATCTTCTTGCTGCAAAAGAAGACGCTGAGGATACAGAAGAAATCTTGCTTCGTTTAGCCACTATTTATCTGGAGCAGGAGCGTTATGAGGATATTCTAGACTTGCAGAGTGAGGAGCCAGAAAATCTTTTGACCAAGTGGATGATTGCTCGTTCTTATCAAGAAATGGACGATTTGGATACTGCTTATGAGCATTATCAAGAGTTGACAGGAGATTTGAAGGACAATCCAGAATTTCTGGAACACTATATCTATCTCTTGCGTGAATTGGGACATTTTGAAGAAGCAAAAGTCCATGCTCACACTTACTTAAAACTGGTTCCAGATGATGTGCAAATGCAAGAACTGTTTGAGAGATTGTAAGAATTAATATATTACAGAAAACTGCAAGTTATTACTCGACAATAACTGCGGTTTTTTATTTTTAAAATGTATTGTTTTTAACTAATACTCAATGAAAATCAAAGAGCAAACTAGGAAGTTCGCCGCAGGCTGCTCAAAGCACTGCTTTGAGGTTGTAAATAAGACTGACGAAGTCAGTCACATATATATGGAAAGGCGACGTTGACGCAGTTTGAATTCGAAGTATAAGTATATTCTCTTGAAAAAAGTTTTAACTAGAACTATAATATAAAATTATGAGTGGTAGAGGAGGGAAATAATACTTGATACGATAGCTCTACTGATTGAAGTCCGACATATTATTCTCATTTTATTGTCTTGTTTTTCCGATTTTATAATTGGCTATGAAAGAAAGTGTAAGCACAAGCAGGCTGGGAGAAAGACTCATATTTTGGTTGTCTTAACTGCAAATTTAATGATGATTTTATCAAAAGAAGCTTTTTTAGATACGCCTAATGATGATACTTCTAGGGTTGCGGTCCAGATTGTTAGTGGTATTATTTTCATGAGGGATAAAAAATCAGTGCTGTCACCACAGTAGCTGGTATTTGGGCAACTGCAGATATTGGAATGGCGATTGGAGCAGGTTTTGCTTTTCTAGGCTTATTTTGTAGTCTAATTGTAGTCTCTGTTCAGAAAAGCAGCTCCAAATTTTTGAAAAGCGATACCCATTATTATATCAGAATGACTGGATTTGTAACCAATAAACCTCCCATATATACCTTGAATATTCTCATTGAACAGAAGGGATTTTATAATTTAAATATTGATATGGACAGAAATGAAAGTACTTATAATCTCACAATTAGAGCAGATCACGATAAATCCATTTCCTCCAAAAATATGGCTGAGGTTTTATGGCAATGTGACGAGAATTTTTATATAAATCAGGTTAAGATTGTATCATTAGAAGGATAGAGTTTTGTTTTCATAGCAAAACTCTTATTTGTGAATGGGAAAGATACTTCTTATTCCCTATACTATGTATCAGGAGGAATTGATATAAAAGCATCAGATTAGCGCAGATAACAGAATGAACTGGGAATATCTTGAAAACAAAGATTATTTTATAAGCTTTGGAATCGTTTTCTGTCACAATCTTTCGGGAAAGTAGTTGCTAAAAGATATCTAAAAAATTTTAAGGAGAATCTATCAAATGGATTTCACATGGGCAATTAAATATGCCACTGAATTTTTGGGAACTGTCATTTTGATCATTCTTGGGAATGGTGCAGTTGCCAACGTTGAACTTAAAGGTACGAAAGGTCACCAAAGTGGCTGGATCGTCATCGCTGTTGGTTATGGTATGGGGGTTATGATCCCAGCCTTAATGTTTGGTAATGTATCTGGGAACCACATCAACCCTGCCTTCACTCTAGGACTTGCAATCAGCGGTCTTTTCCCTTGGGCAAAAGTTGCGCCTTATATCATCGCACAAGTTTTGGGTGCTATCTTTGGTCAAGCCTTAGTTGTGGCAACACACCGTCCATTCTACTTGAAAACTGAAAACTCAAATAACATCTTGGGAACTTTCTCAACTATTTCAAGTATTGACCATGGTACAAAAGAAAGTTGCTATGCAGCAACTGTCAATGGTTTGATTAACGAGTTTGTTGGTTCATTTGTTTTGTTCTTTGCAGCTCTTGGTTTGACTAAAAACTTCTTTGGTGCTGAAGTGCTTCAATACATGAAACAAATGGCAACACAAGCAGGACAAACAGTTGATTTCTCTGACTTGGCTATTAAAGCACAGGTGGCTCCACACACTGCTTCAGGACTTTCTGTGGCTCACTTGGCACTTGGATTCCTCGTTATGGCTTTGGTAACATCATTTGGAGGACCTACAGGACCTGCCTTGAACCCTGCTCGTGACTTGGGACCACGTCTCCTTCATGCTTTCCTTCCAAAATCAGTTCTTGGTGAGCATAAAGGCGATTCAAAATGGTGGTATTCTTGGGTACCAGTAGTAGCACCTATTGCAGCAGTAGCTATCTTCAAATTCCTTTACTTATAAGAAATTGATTTCTTTGTCTATTGTAATGGATTGAAGAAAAATTAAAACGCATAATATCAGGTGTTGAATGAAAACCTTGATATTATGCGTTTTGTTGTGGGGGACTTACTTCATTTTTTCCTGCAATTGAGTTTTTTCCAAGTCTCACTCAATACTTTGTATAATTGCCCTTAATCAGTTTTTGCGATAAGCTTTAATACTGTGACTATACCACTCTTGCATTTCCTTTGATGGTGGTGTCATATAATCCCCATACATCTGAGTTAAAAATTGGTCATATTTTTTTGGAACTGGTAACATACGACCTTCAAACTCAGTTAAGATGAGTTCTTTAAAGGTATCAACTGGGAAGACTTCTTTCATTCCTTCCTTACCGATCCCAACTCCTCCTTCATATTGAGGAGTGCTGGTTGCAGCATTTTTGATTAGCTGATCAATTTTCTTGTAAAAGTAACGGGGATTGACCACTCGGAGGGCGTACCAGCTACATAATCTTAGAAAATCTTTTAATTTGCTGTCACCGTGAACTGCGCGTGATTTTTTGATATAAGCTAGTTGACGAAGGGCCACATACTTATAGCTCTTGTCGACAATGCTCAGGTCTGTAAAGCGATCAATTGGGAAGACATCGATGAAAAGGCTGGTGTCATGACGCTTGTACTTAACATGGTCTTCGATAACAGTAGAAGTATCCAAAATCGATGCGAAATTATGGAAGTACCAAGAAGAAGTGTCGTAGGAAAGAACCTTGTAGCGAGGGTGATTTTCTTCTTCAATAATCTTCAGTAAACGCTCATAATCCTCACGATAGAGAGAAATATCAATATCATCATCCCATGGAATCATACCTTTGTGGCGGATAGCTCCAAGCATGGTTCCATAACTGAGAAAATAAGGAATATCATGTTTCTTACAAGTCTCATCAATATAGTCTAGCAGGGCTAGTTGAATTTCTTTAATTTCTTCTTTTTCTAAATACTGCATTCTAATCCTCCAATTTGTAAGCGTGAAATTCATGACTGTAGAAGCGTTTTTCTTCTGGTGGTAGGGTCATATAATCTCCATAAAATTGTGTCAAAATAGTATCAAATTTTTCAGGTGCTGGAAGGCTTAAATTTTCAAAGGGTAAATCAATTGTTTTATCAAAGGTACCACTTGGAAATACTTCTTTTTCCTTAAATTTAGAAGGGATAAAGGCCATATACTGACCATTCTCACGACTATATTTTTGAATTTCTTTCTCGATTTTATGTGCGAAATAACGAGGAGAAACAGGTCGAAGGAGTAACCAGAAGGCTGTTCGTATCCAATCTTTTAAAAGGCTATCCTTATAGACAATATTTTTATGTTTACTGAAAGACAGAAGTTTGAAGCTTTCCAGTTTATAACAAGTATCAATGACCTTAGGATCATCAAAGCGATCCATAGGGAAAATATCGATAAAAACACCTGACTCATAGGTTTTTGTATTCCGAGTATCAATAATTTTAGTTGTAGTGTCGGTTATTTTGATAAAGTTGTTAAAGTAGTTTTTATCTGTTTCTAAGGATAAAAGTTTGTATTTACTTTCTTCCTTTTGAAAAATGTTTATAAATCGTTGGTAGTCTTCTCGAGGCATGGACAGATCAATATCGTCGTCCCAAGGGATAAAGCCCTGATGTCGAACTGCCCCAATCAGAGTTCCGTAGTTAATAATATAGTTGATATTGTGCTTTTTACAGAGAGTATCAATATAATCCAAAATTTCTAATTCAATTTGTTTGGCATCTTCAATGGTTAGTTGTTTCATTTTAAACTCCTATGATCTTTTGAATTTATTTTTTAAGGCTAGGACATGGTTTAAAAATTCATAGAAAATGCTATCTTTGGTGAAGACAAGTAGACCAATATAAGAGATGGCTGATAGCAAGACAATCAAACCAGTATTAATCAAAAATGGCAAATTAATGACCATATCTACGGGATACAAGAAATTAATCAGGAAATAAATTCCTACAAAGGAAAGTGAAAAGAGCGAGTATCGAACAGTATAGCTAAAGATATGTCCTAAGTGGATGAGTTGTTTTCTATGGATGAAAATGATATAGAAAACAAGTAGAGAGGCCTCTGATAGCATAGTTGTCAGTAAGTAGTATTCAGGAGCCACGATATGGTTGAAAAAGAGGAGACTATTTAAGCCCAAATTGAGTAGCCCAGCAAAGACTGTGTAAACTGTGATACGTTTTTCATAGCCATTTGTAAAGAGAATTTGGGAACCAAGAATGGTATCTAGTGCCAGGATAATCGTCCGAAAAGCGAAGAGAGAGGTTAAGATACCACCTCCGATATATTTTTCACTACCGTAAAGTAGGATGGCATTTGGTCCTAAAACCATGAGTCCAAAGCTCAGTGGAATGATAAAGAAGTTAAAGATTCGACTGCCCCTGTTAACCAGAGAAACATAGGCTTCTTTGTCTCCTTTACCCAAATAGTAACTGAGACGAGGCACACTCACTCCAATTGCACCTGTTACAACCCCAGCTATAACGGTCACAATTCGCTGAGCCATGGTATAGTAACTAACGTTGACATCAATCCCTGTTTTAACGAGGAAGAGACGGTCCAAAAATGTGAAGAGCATATTGGCATTGGCAAAGACCAACATGGCTGTTAAAGGGAGAAAGAGCGGTTTAAAATCACTTAGGTGGATTTTAACAAGTTTAATGTCTCTTTTAATCCAAAAATAACTAATCAGATAGTTAATCAGTGTCGATAAACTCATCACAAGTGTGTAGACAACAATATCGTGTTCATTTTTAACAAATAAGAAAATAGAGACCAGCATCAGGATACGGATGAAGGCAGTCTTGTAAAAGAGAAAACTGTAATTTTCCAGAGCTTCATTGACCCACTCGATTGAAAAAATCTGGGCAATGAGTTGAATCCCCATAACAAGGTAGACCTTTTTGATGATTGGATTATCTGTAAAGAAGAGAGGATAGGCAAGGATATAGACAGCAGTGGTCAAAATTGTACACGCTATGCACAAATAAAAAAGACTAGAGAAGGTTCTATTCAGATCTTTTTTGTTATCCTTGACATTACTGATGGCCCGTAAACCGTAGTTATAGACCCCATAAGTCGCAAAGGGCAAGAAAAATGACAAAATAGTGTCGACTGAGTTGAAGTAACCATAGTCAGTTCGGTCTAAGACACGCGCTACATAGGTTCCAGTTAGGATGGGAAAAATAATATTTAAGACACGGATTCCCATGTAAGATAGAGCATTTAATTTTATACTTTTCATTCAATTTACCTCGTTTTTCATTATATCATAAAGTCAGCTAATAAGAAATGAAGGGCAGTAATACTCTTCGAAAATCTCTTCAAACCACGTCAGCGTCGCCTTACCGTACTCAAGTACAGCTTACGGCTAGCTTCCTAGTTTGCTTTTTGATTTTCATTGAGTATAAGTCAAGTAATCACTTTGAACTTTCAAAGCTTAATTTTAAGTTTTCTTTAAGGAAAGTATATTATTCTGAAGAACTCTAAAATTTCACAGCCATTTATTAGCAATGACTACAGAATTCCTGGTCATTACTAGAAATGGACTAGTTTCTTTGAATAATAGAACTCCTTAATCCTTCTATTCTAGAACGGGAGGGCCGGTATTTCTTTCATGATAGGACTAGATTGTGGTATAATAGAGAGAATAAGTTTTTTTAGTAAGACAAAGGAGAAAATAGATGATTTATGCAGGAATTCTTGCTGGTGGAACTGGCACACGCATGGGAATCAGTAACTTGCCAAAACAATTTTTAGAGCTAGGTGATCGACCTATTTTGATTCATACAATTGAAAAATTTGTCTTGGAACCAAGTATTGAAAAAATTGTAGTTGGGGTTCATGGAGACTGGGTTTCCCATGCAGAGGATCTTGTAGATAAATATCTTCCTCTTCATAAGGATCGTATCATCATTACAAAAGGTGGTGCTGACCGCAATACAAGTATTGAGAAAATCATTGAAGCCATTGATGCTTATCGTCCGCTTACTCCAGAGGATATCGTTGTTACCCACGATTCTGTTCGTCCATTTATTACACTTCGCATGATTCAAGACAATATTAAACTTGCCCAAAATCATGACGCAGTGGATACAGTGGTAGAAGCGGTTGATACCATCGTTGAAAGCACCAACGGTCAATTTATTACAGCTATTCCAAATCGTGCTCACCTTTATCAAGGACAAACACCTCAAACATTCCGTTGCAAGGACTTCATGGACCTTTACGGCTCCCTTTCTGGTGAAGAGAAGGAAATCTTGACAGATGCATGTAAAATCTTTGTGATCAAAGGAAAAGATGTAGCCTTGGCCAAGGGTGAATATTCAAATCTGAAGATTACAACCGTAACAGATTTGAAGATTGCAAAAAGTATGATTGAGAAAGACTAGTAAAATGATTAATCAAATTTATCAACTAACTAAGCCTAAGTTTATCAATGTCAAATATCAGGAAGAGGCTATTGACCAAGAAAATCATATCCTTATCCGTCCTAATTATATGGCGGTCTGTCATGCGGATCAGCGTTACTACCAGGGAAAACGTGATCCCAAGATTTTGAATAAAAAGCTTCCAATGGCAATGATTCATGAGTCATGTGGAACCGTTATTTCTGATCCGACAGGAACCTATGAGGTTGGGCAAAAAGTTGTCATGATTCCCAATCAGCCTCCTATGCAGAGTGATGAAGAATTCTATGAGAACTACATGACAGGGACCCATTTCTTGTCTAGTGGATTTGATGGCTTTATGAGAGAGTTTGTTTCTCTCCCTAAAGATCGTGTGGTGCCTTATGATGCTATCGAAGATACGGTTGCAGCCATTACAGAGTTTGTCAGTGTTGGCATGCATGCCATGAATCGTCTATTGACCCTTGCTCATAGCAAGCGTGACCGAATCGCCGTTATCGGAGATGGAAGTTTAGCTTTTGTGGTTGCCAATATTATCAACTATACTTTGCCAGAAGCAGAGATTGTGGTTATTGGTCGTCATTGGGAAAAATTGGAACTCTTCTCTTTTGCTAAAGAATGCTATATCACTGATAATATTCCTGAAGATTTGGCCTTTGACCATGCTTTTGAGTGTTGTGGTGGTAATGGTACTGGACCGGCTATAAATGACCTGATTCGCTACATTCGTCCTCAGGGAACGATTCTCATGATGGGTGTTAGCGAGTATAAAGTCAATCTCAATACACGCGATGCCTTAGAAAAAGGCTTGCTCTTGGTTGGATCCTCTCGTTCTGGTCGCATTGATTTTGAAAATGCCATCCAAATGATGGAAGTCAAGAAATTTGCCAATCGTCTTAAAAATATCCTTTATCTAGAAGAACCTGTAAGAGAAATTAAAGATATTCACCGTGTCTTTGCGACCGATTTAAACACAGCCTTTAAAACTGTGTTTAAGTGGGAAGTATAAGTCCTGGAGGTTAATTGTGGAGAAAATCATTAAAGAAAAAATTTCTTCCCTACTTAGTCAAGAAGAGGAAGTCCTCAGTGTTGAACAGCTGGGGGGAATGACCAATCAAAACTATTTGGTCAAAACAACAAATAAGCAATACATTGTTAAATTCTTTGGTAAAGGGACAGAAAAGCTGATCAATCGTCAAGATGAAAAGTACAATCTTGAACTACTAAAGGATTTAGACTTAGATGTAAAAAATTATCTTTTTGATATTGAAGCTGGTATCAAAGTAAATGAGTATATCGAATCTGCGATTACGCTTGATTCAACGTCAATCAAGACCAAATTTGATAAAATTGCTCCAATTTTACAAACCATTCATGCATCTGGTAAGGAATTAAGGGGAGAATTTGCTCCTTTTGAAGAAATCAAAAAATACGAATCCTTGATTGAAGAGAAAATCCCTTATGCCAACTATGAAGCTGTTCGAGAAGAAGTCTTCTCGTTAGAGAAAAGACTGGCTGACTTAGGTGTTGACAGAAAATCTTGTCATATCGATTTGGTGCCTGAAAACTTTATAGAATCACCTCAAGGACGTCTATATCTGATTGACTGGGAATATTCATCAATGAATGATCCAATGTGGGATTTGGCTGCCCTCTTTTTAGAGTCTGAATTCACTCGTCAAGAGGAAGAAGACTTCTTGTCTCACTATGAGAGTGAGCAAACACCTGTCTCTCGTGAAAAGATTGCAATCTATAAAATTTTGCAAGATACTATTTGGAGTCTATGGACTGTCTATAAGGAAGAGCAAGGTGCAGATTTTGGTGACTATGGTGTGAATCGTTATCAAAGAGCTGTTAAAGGTTTGACTTCTTATGGAGGTTCAGATGAAAACTAAAAATGGAGTTTCTTTTGGTCTACTCTCAGGTATTTTCTGGGGTTTAGGTCTAACAATTAGTGCTTATATCTTTTCGATTTTTACAGATTTGTCGCCCTTTGTGGTGGCCGCTGCTCACGATTTCTTGAGTATCTTTATCTTACTAGCTTTTCTCTTGGTAAAAGAAGGAAAAGTTCGTCTCTCAATTTTCTTAAATATTCGCAATGTGAGTGTTATCATCGGAGCCTTGCTAGCAGGCCCTATCGGTATGCAGGCCAATCTTTATGCGGTTAAGTATATCGGAAGTTCCTTAGCTTCATCTGTGTCGGCTATTTACCCTGCGATTTCAGTTTTATTGGCTTTCTTCTTTTTGAAGCACAAGATTTCAAAAAGTACTGTGTTTGGGATTGTCTTGATTATTGCAGGTATTATTGCTCAAACCTATAAGGTTGAACAGGTCAATTCCTTCTACATTGGGATTCTCTGTGCTTTGGTTTGTGCTATTGCATGGGGAAGTGAGAGTGTTCTTAGCTCCTTTGCTATGGAAAGTGAACTGAGTGAAATCGAAGCCCTCTTAATCCGTCAAGTGACTTCGTTCTTGTCCTATCTTGTGATTGTGCTCTTCTCTCATCATTCATTTACTGCAGTAGCCAATGGACAATTGCTAGGTCTTATGATTGTCTTTGCAGCCTTTGATATGATTTCCTACTTGGCTTATTATATCGCTATCAATCGCTTGCAACCAGCCAAGGCTACAGGCTTGAACGTGAGTTATGTAGTTTGGACTGTCTTGTTCGCAGTTGTTTTCTTGGGTGCACCACTAGATATGCTGACAATTATTACGTCACTTGTCGTTATTGCTGGAGTTTATATTATTATTAAAGAATAAAGGAGATTCGTGTGAAAGCCATTATCTTAGCAGCGGGATTGGGAACTCGCTTGCGTCCTATGACTGAAAATACCCCTAAAGCCTTGGTTCAGGTTAATCAAAAACCCTTGATTGAATACCAAATTGAGTTTCTCAAAGAAAAAGGGATCCATGACATCATCATCATCGTTGGTTACCTTAAAGAACAATTCGATTACTTAAAAGAAAAATACGGTGTTCGCCTCGTTTTCAATGATAAATACGCTGACTACAATAACTTTTACTCTCTCTATCTTGTAAAAGAAGAATTGGCTAACAGCTATGTTATTGATGCAGATAACTATCTCTTTAAAAATATGTTCCGCAATGATTTGACACGTTCGACTTATTTTAGTGTTTATCGTGAAGATTGTACCAACGAATGGTTCTTGGTCTATGGAGACGACTACAAGGTTCAAGATATTACTGTTGATAGCAAGGCTGGTCGTATCCTTAGTGGTGTATCATTCTGGGATGCTCCAACTGCAGAAAAGATTGTCAGCTTTATCGACAAGGCTTATGCAAGTGGTGAATTTGTTGATCTCTACTGGGACAATATGGTTAAGGACAATATCAAAGAGTTAGATGTCTATGTTGAAGAATTAGAAGGTAATAGCATCTATGAGATCGATAGTGTCCAAGACTATCATAAATTAGAAGAAATTCTTAAAAACGAAAATTAAAGATTCCAACATCTGGCTAAAATAGTCGGATGTTTTTTGATTTTTTTACGAATAAATAGATGAGTAGAAAAAGAAATGGAGTTATTTATGAAAATCACAAACTATGAAATCTATAAATTGAAAAAATCAGGTTTGACCAATCAACAGATTTTGAATGTCCTAGAATACGGTGAAAATGTTGATCAGGAGCTTTTGTTGGGTGATATTGCAGATATATCAGGTTGCAGAAATCCAGCTGTTTTTATGGAACGTTATTTTCAGATAGATGATTCGCATTTGGAGAAAGAATTTCAAAAATTTCCATCTTTCTCTATTTTAGACGACTGTTATCCTTGGGATTTGAGTGAAATATACGACGCGCCTGTACTTTTATTTTACAAGGGAAATCTTGACCTCCTGAAATTCCCGAAGGTAGCGGTCGTGGGCAGTCGTGCTTGTAGCAAACAGGGAGCTAAGTCAGTTGAAAAAGTCATTCAGGGCTTGGAAAATGAACTGGTTATTGTCAGTGGATTAGCCAAGGGCATTGACACAGCAGCTCATATGGCAGCTCTTCAGAATGGCGGAAAAACCATTGCAGTGATTGGAACAGGACTAGATGTGTTTTATCCTAAAGCCAATAAACGCTTGCAAGACTATATTGGCAATGACCATCTGGTTCTAAGTGAGTATGGACCTGGCGAACAACCTCTGAAATTTCATTTTCCTGCCCGTAATCGCATCATTGCTGGACTTTGTCGTGGTGTGATTGTAGCAGAGGCTAAGATGCGTTCAGGTAGTCTCATTACCTGTGAGCGAGCAATGGAGGAAGGGCGCGATGTTTTTGCTATACCTGGTAGCATTTTAGATGGACTATCAGACGGTTGCCATCATTTGATTCAAGAAGGGGCAAAATTGGTTACAAGTGGGAAGGATGTTCTTGCGGAATTTGAATTTTAAAAATGACCTAAGCTAGAATTCTGAGAAAAAATCAATTTTTAATAGAAAATGAAGTAAATATCCCCACAATAAAACGCATCCTATCAGGTTTTTCATCACTTGATCTTATGCGTTTTTTCTAAGTGAATAAGTAGAGTGGAGGACTTTTCCCGTAGGAAGGAAAGCAATTTAGTGTAATTGAGAAAGGAGAGTTGCTTGTGACTAATCTTGGTCGGCTTACTGTTAGGGGGGCTTATCATCTAAAATCTTGTCGCTAAGGAAAAATAAAGCCTTCAAGAGTAGAGGTTATAAGCGGTTTGTTAAGAAAGAATTCAAAGACCTTGACAGATAAAAATAAAATGGTTATTATAAAAAATGGTCTGAAATTGATGATGATACTTTTCGAAAATCTTTTTCAATCAGCTCAGCTTTGCCTTGCTGTGTTTCGAGCAAGCTACGGTGAGCTTCCGAGTTTGATTTTCATTTACTAGAAATGAAGTTGATGAGAGATAGCAGTAGATATTTGCGTCAGGATGTGATGGAAAATGATAAAAAGACCTCATGAGATTGGCATATTAGGCTACTAAAGCATTGAGTTTGTTAGGATTTTATACTCAATGAAAATCAAAGAGCAAACTAGGAAGCTAGCCGCAGGTTGCTCAAAGCACTGCTTTGAGGTTGTAGATAAGACTGACGAAGTCAGCTCAAAACACTGTTTTGAGGTTGCAGATAGAACTGACGAAGTCAGTAACATCTATACGGCAAGGTGAAGCTGACGTGGTTTGAAGAG
>NZ_VMLG01000021.1:0-66157 GCF_013276565.1 Streptococcus sp. 53 | reverse complement strand
CTTTTTGGGGTCAGTACATGATCTCCAACTCTGCTTTTTCTTATTCTTCAACTTCTGTTAGGCTTGCCGCTTTTTCAAGATATTTTTGGTAGGTACCGTCATCCTTAAGTTTTTGAATGACCTTGTCCACCACTTCTTTCAAATCAGCACTATTTTTTCTAAGGGCAACTGCATTAGCTTCGCCGTCCTTCATCTTCAAGCTGACAGTTGCGACAGCTAAGTCAGCGTTTTTAGCAGCATAGCTAAGGGCAACAGGCTCATCCATGTGAACAGCATCTACTTTTCCAGCCTGCAATTCATTGACTGCTTCACCCATATTGGTTAGGGAAGTCAATTGAGCTTTTGGCAATTGTTCCTTGACCATAGCTTCTGGAACAGTCCCTTTTTGGGCTGCAATATTAGCACTTTCTAAGCTAGTTAAATCCTTGTATTTTTCTACATCAGCCTTACGAACCAAGAAACTAATCTTGTTTTCATAGTAAGGGATTGAAAAATCAAAGACTTCTTTTCTCTCGTCAGTAGCGCTAATTCCCGCAACTGCTAGGTCAGCCTTACCAGTTTGTAGACTGGTCAAAACATTGTCAAAACTCATGCTTGAGATTTCCAACTTCACCCCAAGTTCATCAGCGATAGCTTGGGCCATATCAATATCCGCACCGACTACCTGGTTTTTCCCGTCAACTAAGGATTGGAATTCAAAAGGTGCATAGTCAGGACTAGTCGCCACAACTAATTTCCCCTTTTGCTTAATGGCCTCAACAGCTGACTGAGAACCATTAGAACCCGACTGGCAAGCTACTAAGAAGAAACTTGCAAGAAAACTACATAAAACAAATATCCATTTTTTTGATTTCATAAATAAACAACCTCTCTGTTAATTTTGTATAATTATAACGCTATTCAAGTTACTTGTCAAGTGTTTTTTTGAATTTTTATCTTAAAAACATTTTTTTCATTCAAGAAAAGGAGCTATCTGTTGATTTCAAGCTCCTTTTTATACAGAATGAACCTGTTTTATAGTTCGACAATCTTACCTGTTTCAAAGTAAACAACCCATTCACAGATATTCTTGGCATAGTCTCCAATGCGTTCCAAGAAGGCAATCACTTGGAAGTAATCACGACCTGTAACGATAGCATCTGGATTTTTCTTGATTTCTTCTGTAGCCAAGTCACGAATGCTATCAAAGTAATGGTTAATTTTTTCATCCATGGTTGCTACTTCATAGGCCTGATCCACTGAACCATTCAGATAGAGTTCAAGGGCTGCTTCAACGAAATTCTTGACATCACGACCCATTCTCTTGATTTCTTCTTCAACAGCTGGGATGCGTTGCTCCCCTTTCATACGAATTGCCGCCTTGGCAATGGAAACGGCATGGTCACCCATACGTTCCAAGTCAGATACGGCTTTTAAGACTGTTAGAACAGTACGCAAATCTTGAGAAACCGGTTGTTGGAGGGCAATCATTTCAAATGATTTCTTCTCCAATTTCACTTCGTATTCGTTTACTTCTGCATCATCTTCGATGACTTCCTTGGCCAAATCACGGTCATGCGTAACAAAGGCACGCACTGTCCGATTGATTTGGGATAGCACTTCTTGTCCCATGGCATAGAACTGGTTGTGCAATTTCTCTAAATCTTCTTCAAATTGAGAACGTAACATCATTTATCTCCTTATCCAAATTTTCCTGAAATATAATCTTCTGTTTCCTTGTGTTGTGGGTTGAGGAACATCTTCTTAGTATCGTTAAACTCAATCAAATCCCCATCAAGGAAAAATCCTGTTTTGTCAGAGATCCGAGAGGCTTGTTGCATAGAACGTGTAACCAAGAGCATGGTGTATTTATCTTTTAACCCATACAAGGTTTCCTCAATCTTACCAGCAGAGATAGGGTCCAAGGCTGAAGTCGGTTCATCCAAGAGAATGATTTTAGGACTGGTTGCCAAGACACGGGCAACGCAGACACGTTGTTGTTGTCCACCTGAAAGCCCGATAGCTGAATCATGCAGGCGGTCCTTGACCTCATCCCAGATAGAAGCTCGTTGCAAGGCTATTTCCACCGCTTCATCCAGAACCTGCTTATCCTTAACCCCATTGATACGAAGCCCGTAGACAACATTTTCGTAGATAGACATAGGGAAAGGGTTTGGTTGTTGGAAAACCATACCGATTTCCTTACGCAATTCAACTGTATCGGTGCGGGGGCTGTAGATATTGTGACCATTATAGACTACTGATCCCGTTGTTGTCACCTCTGGATTGAGATCACCCATGCGGTTGATAGCCTTGAGGAGGGTTGATTTCCCTGATCCAGATGGGCCAATCAAGGCTGTAATTTCCTTAGGTTGGAAAGATAGGGAAACACTATTCAAGGCCTTTTTTTGATTGTAGTAAACGGACAGGTCTGACACCTGTAAAATCGCTTCTGTCATACTGTTTCCTTTCTATCCAAAGTGTCCTGTTACGTAGTCATTGGTTGACTGTAGTTTGGCATTTTGGAAAATATTAGAGGTCTTATCATACTCAATCAAGTCACCCAAGTAGAAAAATCCTGTGTAGTCACTAGCACGCGCAGCCTGTTGCATGCTGTGGGTCACGATGATGATGGTAAAATCCTTCTTCAATTCCAACATGGTTTCTTCCAGCTGGGCTGTCGCAATAGGGTCCAATGCAGACGCTGGTTCATCCATCAACAGGATATCTGGTTTAACAGAGATAGCACGAGCGATACAAAGACGTTGCTGCTGACCACCTGATAGGGTCAAGGCTGACTTGTGCAAATCGTCTTTGACCTGATCCCAAAGGGCAGCTTGACGGAGAGAAGTTTCCACAATTTCATCTAGGACTTGCTTATCCTTAACTCCAGCACGTTCATGCGCAAAAGTAATATTACGGTAAATTGACTTGGCAAAAGGATTTGGTCGTTGGAAGACCATTCCGATGTGCTTACGCATCTCATAAACATTGATTTCTGGACGGTTAACATCAATTCCTTGGTAGAGGATTTGACCTGTTACCTTGGCAATATCAATGGTATCATTCATCCGATTAAGACTGCGGAGGTAGGTTGATTTTCCTGAACCAGATGGGCCAATTAAGGCTGTAATTTTATTTTTTTCAAATTGCATATCGATGCCCTTGATGGATTCTTTTTTACCGTAGTAAACATGTAAATCCTTAGTAGAGAGGGCCACTTTCTCTTCAGGAAAGGTGATGATATGCTTTTCATCCCAATTATATTTTGACATGGCTTCTCCTTTAGGCAGCGGTTAATTTCTTATGTAGGTAACTTCCGAGTTTACGAGCTCCAAAGTTAAAGATGAGGATAAAGATGAGGAGCACGGCTGCAGAACCTGCTGATACGATGGTTCCATCTGGAATGGTTCCTTCACTATTGACCTTCCAGATGTGAACAGCCAAGGTTTCTGCTTGACGGAAGATAGAGATTGGGCTAGTTACACTGAGAATATTCCAGTTAGACCAGTCTAGTGCTGGAGCGGATTGTCCTGCTGTATAGATAAGAGCAGCAGCCTCACCAAAGATACGACCAGAGGCCAAGACGACACCCGTTACAATACCTGGAAGAGCTTCTGGAATAACCACATGGACCACAGTCTCCCAACGAGAAATTCCAAGGGCTAAACCAGCCTCACGTTGCGTGTGGTGAACGTGTTTCAAACTGTCCTCAACATTTCGAGTCATCTGAGGCAGGTTAAAGACCGTCAAGGCCAAGGCACCTGAAATGATTGAAAATCCATATTCAAACTGAACCACAAAGATCAAGTAACCAAAGAGACCCACAACCACTGATGGCAGTGAAGACAAGATTTCAATACAGGTTCTGACAAAATTAGTCACAGGACCTTTTTTGGCATATTCAGCTAGGAAAATCCCAGCCCCCATAGATAAAGGCACAGAGATAATCAAGGTAATAACCAGAAGGAAGAAGGAATTATAGAGCTGAATTCCAATCCCTCCACCTGCTTGGTAAGAAGAGGATTTGCCAGTCAAGAAAGACCAAGAGATGTGGGGCAAACCACGAACCAAGATATAAAGAATCAAGGATGCCAAGATGGCTACGATAATTCCTGCAATCGAGTAGAGGACAGCTGTTGCAATTTTATCTAATTTCTTAGCGTGCATAGTTTTTCTTTCCTCTTTCTTTCGTAATCAATTTAATCACACTGTTGAAGGCCAAACTCATCAAGAGCAAGACTAAGGCCAGTGACCAAAGTACGTTATTATCAACTGTACCCATGACGGTATTTCCGATACCCATGGTCAACACAGAGGTCAAGGTCGCAGCAGGTGTTGTCAATGAAGTTGGGACAACGGCTGAGTTTCCGACTACCATCTGAATGGCCAAGGCCTCTCCAAAGGCACGCGCCATCCCAAAGACCACTGCTGTGAAAATACCTGAACGCGCAGCCTTCAAAGTCACGCGCCAAATAGTTTGCCAACGAGTGGCACCCATAGCCAAACTAGCTTCGCGGTAGTGACGAGGCACCGCACGCAAACTATCGGTTGTCATAAAGGTTACCGTCGGTAAAATCATGACAAAGAGAACGAAAATCCCTGACAAGATTCCAAAACCAGTCCCACCAAAGACACTACGGACAAAAGGAACTACGACCTGCAAACCGATAAATCCATAGACGACTGAAGGAATCCCGACTAGCAATTCAATAGCTGGTTGCAAGATTCTAGCACCTTTTGGTGAGACCTCCGTCATAAAGACTGCCGCACCAATGGCAAAAGGAGTTGCGATAAGGGCTGATAGGATTGTGACAATAAAGGAACCCAAAATCATTGGAAGCGCACCAAATTGTTTACCTGAAGGATTCCAAGTTTGGCCAAAGAGGAAATCAAAGGTATTGACTCCATTGACAAAGAAGGTCGACAAACCTTTTTGGGCTACGAAAATCAAAATCATGGCCACAATGATAACAATCAAAGACAGGCAGGCAAAGGTCAAGCCCTTTCCTAATTTCTCTAGACGAGAGTTCTTTGAGGGAGAAAGCAATTTTTTAGTTAATTCTTCTTGATTCATTAGTGACTCCCTTCTAGTGCTGTTACCGTTCCTACAGCATCTTTTTCAACCTTCATTTCCTTAACAGAAATGTAACCCATCCCCTTAACGATTCCACTTTGCGCTTCATCTGAGAGGACAAAATTGAGAAATTCTGCCACCAATTCATTTGGTTGACCTAGGGTGTACATGTGTTCATAAGACCACAAAGGCCAGTTATTGCTTGTAACATTTTCTGCAATCGGCTCATAGCCATTCAACTTCATACGTTTGACTGAGTCATCCACATAGGCAAAGGCTAGGTAAGAAATGGCTCCTGGTGTCTGGGAAACAATGTTTTTGACCATCCCATTTGAATCCTGTTCTTGACTCTGCACGGCAGATTGACCATCCATGATAACACTATCAAAAGTTGCACGCGAACCAGAACTTGCCGCACGGTTGATAATGGAAATGGCTAGGTCTTTCCCACCGACTTCTTTCCAGTTGGTTACTTGGCCTGTGAAGATGCTACGGAGTTGTTCAGTTGTCAGATTTTCAACGTCAACTTCTTTGTTTACAATCACTGCCAAGCCCGCTACGGCTACCTTATGGTCCACTAGAGCGGATGCGTTGATACCGTCTTTTTCCTCGGCAAATACGTCTGAATTTCCTACATCAACGGCTCCAGACTGAACCTGAGAAAGACCTGTACCAGATCCTCCACCTTGGACGTTGACTGTTTTTCCAACGTGCATAGAGCCAAATTCATCTGCTGCTGCTTCGACCAAGGGCTGAAGAGCCGTTGAGCCAACAGCTGTCATGGATTCCCCACGATCAATCCAGCTAGCACATCCCGCCAAAGAACCTGCCAGCAAAAGAGCTGCAAGGGATAAAGCGAGTTTTTTCCTTTTTTTCACTGTTTTTCTCCTTGAAAATAATGGTGAATGCTGTGAATTTTTTCAACTATTTATTTATATTTTTCTTTTTAAAATTGGGAGTCAACTGAAGTTCTTAGCTTGATTTTACTTGAAATTTACTCAGTTACCTTCTCCACCAATTTTGACTAAAAATGAAAGACAATTTGAAAAAAATCCATACTTCCACTATAACATAGACAAGCTACTTTGACTAGCATTTTCACTTGAATCTGAGGCCTTTTGGAAAATAATTTTTCAAAACATTTCCCGTCACCTTAGCAAAGCCCAAGCCATTGCCTTGAACCAAAACTTGGTACCAACCATTTGGCAGACTTTCCGACAGCTGAATGGTTTCTCCAGCGGCATACTTTACAAACGCTTCTTGGTCAATTTCAACCGACTGCTTGACCTGACTCGGTTTCAAGGCTAGACCAAGAGCAAAACTAGGCTCAAAGCGTTTCTTCTTAAAGGTCCCTAGATGCAGGCCATTGCGAGCAATCTTGCGTTTTCCTAAATCTGGCAAAAGTTCTGGCAGGAGATAGAGTTGGTCCCCAAAAGTCTGCAAGATTCCCGGTAGATTAACCATCAAGTGATTTTGGGCAAATTCCTGCCACAAGGCAACTTGTTCTCGGCTGAGATTGCTCTTACTTGCCTTACATTTTGGTGCTAGATTTTCACCTTTAAATTGTAAATGAGCGACAAACTGCCCCTCTCCCTTAAAATGATGAGGGTACATACGAGCCGTTTCTGGCAGGTCAATACCAGCTACCATTCCATTGATATGCTCTACTGGTAGCAAATCAAAATCATACTCTTCCAGTAACCAATTAACAATCTCTTCATTTTCCTCGGGGGCCCAGGTACAGGTTGAATAAACCAAACGACCACCTTCAGCTAGCATGGTCACTGCATCTGCTAGAATTTCTCTTTGCAAGTTAGCGCATTGACTCGGATAAGCTAAGCTCCAATAGTCCATAGCATCTGGCTGCTTACGAAACATTCCTTCCCCAGAGCAAGGAGCATCAAGGACAATGAGGTCAAAATAGCCCTTAAAAACCTTGGCCAAACGGTCAGCAGATTCATTGGTCACCACAACATTTGTCGCTCCAAAGCGCTCCATGTTTTCAACCAAAATCTTAGCCCGTTTGCTTGAAATTTCATTGGAAACAAGTATCCCCTCCCCTGCTAGATAGGCTGCTAGTTGAGTGGATTTTCCACCCGGTGCAGCAGCCAAATCCAAGACCTTCATACCAGGACTGGGCTGGGCTACCTGAGCAACCATTTGGGCAGCGGGTTCTTGCGAATAAACCAAACCAGTAGCATGCTCAGGTGATTTCCCTGAAACCTTCCCATAATGTCCCCAAGGAGTTTGAGGAATGGCATCAGAAAAGGAAACTGGCGCTTCTTTTAAAGGATTGACCCGAAAGGCCGAAACCGCTTCCTCCTCAAAAGAGGCAAGAAAATCTCTTGCCTCATCTCCTAGTATCTCTTCATATTTTTCAACAAATCCTTCTGGAAATTGCATTTAAGTTCTTTTCCTTTCGTAAATACAGGACTGAATTTCCTCCTGCATCTCAAGAGGCACCATCATGACCGCCTGTCTGGTTTGAAAATCAGGAGCTTCACCAGAAAGAGTCACAACCTCATAGCCCAGACTTTCCCCTAAAATACTAGCCGCAGCATAATCCCATGGTTGCAGATAGGTGACATAGGTCAACAAACGCCCTGACAAAATCTTGGCAAAACTAATGGCCGCACTCCCATAGACACGAACACCGAGGACCGCTCGACTCAAATCAGCCAGCCCCCATTCGTTGGTTTCCAGCATGCCACTATTTCCCGCAATGAGAAAATCTCCAAGTGGTTTGGCTTTAAAGGGAGCTAGGGGCTTATCGTTTCGGCAAACCGGAAATTCCCCACCACCGTGGTAACAATCCCCTTTGACCACATCATAAATCAGGCCAAACTGACCCTGACCATTTTCAAAATAAGCCATCATAACAGCAAAATCTTCCTGCTGGGCTACAAAATTATTGGTCCCATCAATGGGATCAATAACCCAAACCTTGCCCTCTTGAACCGAGGCTCGCAGACAACCTTCTTCAGCACAAATCTTATCCTCATGATAACGGGATAAAATCTCACCAACCAATAGCTCCTGAACTTCCTTGTCCAGTCTGGTAACCAAATCTGTTGGAGAGGTCTTCGTCTCAACCTGCAAGTCTTCCTGCATGTGGTCAAGTATGTACTGGCCTGCTTTCTTGACAAGCTCTTTAGCAAATTCAAATTTACTTTCCAAGAGAAATCTTTCCTTCCCCTTTTTCCTTGGCAGCCTGAACTGCTCGGTAAAGCGAATAGCCACTCACTGTTTCAAATTCTCGTCCCAAACGTTTCTCTTCGCTCTTGCTTGGCACAACCGCTTTGAATCCCTTATAGGAATCCAGTAGCTTTTGAGCCTCTACCTTGCCTTCATAGGCAGCTTCAACATCATTAAAAAAAGAAAGCACTGAAGCAAGTTCTTCAGTGCTCCACGACAAATCTAGTGGGTAACTATACTGTTTGTTCATTAACTAATACCAGCTCTCATTCTTGCTTCTTTTAGTTCTTGCTTACGGTAACTACGAGGAAGAAAAGCACGAATCTCATCTTCATTAAAACCGATCTGCATGCGCTTGGCATCGATAATAATGGGACGACGCAAAAGACTAGGGTACTGCTCAATCAAATGAAGCAATTCCGATACCGAAATACTCTCTACATCAATATTCAATTTTTGAAAAATTTTTGAACGAGTTGAAATGATGTCATCAGTACCATTTTCGGTCAAGGAAAGGATGTGTTGCAATTCTTTTCTTGTTAAAGGACTGGTCATAATATTGTGTTCCACAAAGGGAACCTTATGTTTTTCTAACCAGGCCTTAGCCTTACGACATGATGTACAGCTCGGTGATAGAAATAGTGTAATCATGCTTTTCTCTTCTTATCTATACTTTGCTAATTCTATTATACAAAAAAATAAAGCGCTTGACTAGAGATTTTTAGAAAAAAAGCCTATTTTTGTGTAGAAAAAAAGTCCCATAAGATCTATAATGAAAAGCGACAAAACAACTCATTAGAAAGAATCATATGGAACAATTACATTTTATCACAAAACTACTCAATATTAAAGACCCTAATATCCAGTTTCTAGACATCATCAATAAGGATACACACAAGGAAATCATCGCTAAACTGGATTATGATGCCCCATCTTGTCCTAATTGCGGAAGTAAAATGAAGAAATATGACTTTCAAAAACCGTCTAAGGTTCCTTACCTTGAAACGACTGGGATGCCTACTAGAATTCCCCTTAGAAAGCGTCGTTTTAAGTGCTATCATTGCTTGAAAATGATGGTTGCTGAGACTCCTCTAGTAAAGAAAAATCATCAAATCCCTCGTATCATCAACCAAAAGATCGCTCAAAAGTTGATTGAAAAAACTTCTATGACCGATATTGCCCATCAACTTTCCATTTCAATTTCAACTGTTATTCGAAAGCTTAATGACTTTCACTTTAAGCATGATTTTTCTCGGCTGCCTGAGATTATGTCTTGGGATGAGTACTCCTTTACCAAGGGAAAGATGAGTTTCATTGCGCAAGATTTTGACAATATCAATATCATCACTGTTCTTGAGGGACGAACACAAGCTATTATTCGAAGTCGCTTTCTTCGCTACGATAGAGCCGTTCGTTGTCAGGTGAAAATCATTACTATGGATATGTTTAGCCCTTACTATGACTTAGCTAAACAACTTCGCTTTCGAATTTCTATGCTCAGGCTGAAACAGTCTCCCAGACTGTTTCACTCCCAAACGCTAAAATCGTGTTGGATTTCTTTCACATTGTACAACATATAAGCCGTGCTATGAGTCGTTTGCGTGTCCAAATCATGAATCAGTTTGAACGAAAATCTCATGAATACAAGGCTATCAAACGCTACTGGAAACTCATCCAACAGGATAGTCGTAAACTCAGCGATAAACGTTTTTATCGCCCTACTTTTCGCATGCACTTGACGAATAAAGAGATTTTAGACAAGCTTTTTAGCTATTCAGAGGACTTGAAACACCACTATCATCTCTACCAGCTCCTGCTTTTTCACTTTCAGAACAAGGAGGCAGACAAATTTTTCGGACTCATTGAGGATAATCTTAAGCTGGTTCATCCTCTTTTTCAGACTGTCTTTAAAACCTTTCTAAAGAAAAAAGAGAAAATCGCCAACGCTCTTCAATTACCTTATTCCAACGCAAAATTGGAAGCAACGAATAATCTCATCAAACTTATCAAGCGCAATGCCTTTGGATTTCGAAACTTTAAAAACTTCAAAAAACGGATTTTTATCGCTCTGAACATTAAAAAAGAAAGGACGAAATTTGTCCTTTCTAGATCTTAGCTTTTCATCAACCCACTACAGTTGACAAAGAGCCAATTTAATACTCATTTCTGTCATTTCAGATATAGCTATATAAAATAACACTTTCCTCAGAAAATTTTTCTCTTATTTTCTATCCAATGTCCGAAGTGCTGCCTGATAAGTTTGCTCCATCAGCATGGTAATGGTCATAGGACCGACACCTCCAGGGACTGGCGTGATATGGCTAGCAAGTGGTGCAACTGTCTCATAATCCACATCTCCACAAAGCTTACCATTTTCATCGCGGTTCATTCCAACGTCAATGACTACCGCACCTGGTTTGACAAAGTCAGCAGTCACAAACTTGGCGCGACCAATTGCAACCACAAGAATATCCGCTTTAGCAGCCACCTTGGCGAGATTATGGGTGCGTGAGTGGGTCAAGGTCACTGTTGCATTCTTGGCCAAAAGAAGCTGAGCCATGGGTTTTCCAACGATATTGGAACGACCGATGACGACCGCATTTTTACCTTCCAAATCAATCCCATATTCATGAAACATTTCCATAATTCCTGCAGGTGTCGAAGGAATCATGACTGGATGACCAGACCAAAGGCGTCCCATATTTAGAGGATGGAAACCATCCACATCCTTTTCTGGGTCAATAGCCAATAGAACCGCCTCTTCATCAATGTGTTTTGGTAATGGCAACTGGACCAAAATCCCATGCCAAGCTGGATCCTGATTGTATTTAGCAATCAGGTCTAACAATTCCTCTTGAGTAATGGTCTCTGGAACTCGCACTACTTCGCTACGGAAACCAGCCGCAAGAGCTGACCTCTCCTTGTTGCGAACGTAAACTTGGCTGGCTGGATTGTCCCCAACCAAAATCACTACCAAACCAGGTACTAGACCTGTTTCTTCCTTTAATTTTGCAGTCTTTTCAGCCAACTGCCCCTGCAATTTGGCCGCTAAAGCTTTCCCATCAATAATCTGTGTCATATCACTTCTCTTTTCTTTCAAATATCTTCCATTATACCAAAAACTGTTGGTCCCCTCTAACACTTCTTTCCTAGGCTATCCTATAGTTTCAAACTATAAGAAAAAGCTCTGGTTGAGCTTTTCATTAATCTATATTTTATATGTAAAGTTGACTACAAATAGCTAAACAAAGCTAACTTATAAAACCTTACTCAAGAAATCTTTAGTCCGTTGTTCTTTGGTTTGTTCAAAAATCTGCTCAGGTGTCCCATCTTCAACAACCACACCGTCTGCCATAAAGATAACACGATCTGCCACCTCACGGGCAAATCCCATTTCATGTGTTACGATAACCATGGTCATTCCTGACTTGGCAAGGTCTTGCATAACAGCTAGAACTTCTCCAACCATCTCAGGGTCCAAGGCTGAAGTTGGCTCATCAAAGAGCAAAACATCTGGTTCCATGGCCAACCCACGCGCGATGGCAATCCGTTGTTGCTGGCCACCTGACAAACTCTGTGGATAAGCGTCTGCCTTATCTGGTAAACCAACTTTTTCCAACAGCTCTTGGGCTCTCTTCTCAGCCACTGTCTTGCTCTCACCTTTGGTCTTGATAGGTGACAAGGTGATATTTTCCATCACAGTCATATTAGGAAAGAGATTGAATTGTTGGAAAACCATGCCCATCTTCTCACGCATGGCAAACAGGTCATTCTTCTTGTCCGTAATATCAACTCCCTCAAAGATAACCTTCCCTTTTGTTGCTTCTTCCAACAGATTCATAGAGCGAAGCAAGGTAGATTTCCCGCTCCCTGAAGGACCGATGATAACGACAACTTCTCCTCTTTTAATCTCGAGGTTGATGCCCTTCAATACTTCATTCTTTCCAAATGATTTATGTAAATTTTCAATTTTTATCAAGGTTTCTGTCATTATTTCTTATCTCCTTGTCCCATGCGTTTTTCAAAAGCTTTCAAGGCTACTGTCAAAATAGAAGTCATAATCAAGTAATAAAAGGCTGCAAATAAAAGTGGTGTTAAAGGTAGATAGGTTGTTGTAGAAACTGTAGTAGCTCCGTTCCACAACTCCATAACACCGATAGCTGATAAGAGGGAACTATCCTTGATAATGGTGATAAATTCGTTCCCCAAAGCTGGCAAGATATTTTTGATTGCTTGTGGCAAAATCACATAGCGCATCGCATTTTTAGGACGAATCCCTAGCGAATAAGCCGCTTCTAGCTGACCTTTTGGAACAGCATTGATTCCGGCACGAACAGTCTCAGAAACATAAGCACCACTGTTCATAGAGATAATCAAAATCCCTGGAATCAAGCGAGAAAGATCGACACCCAAAATCCCAACCTGAATAGTCGGAGCATTGATATGCATAAGAGCAAAGGCAATCATAATCTGAACCATCATCGGTGTCCCACGGAAAATCCAAACGTACAAGTTGGCGAGCCAAACAAGCGGTTTAAACTTTGAACGTTGCCCAAAAGCCAAGACAACACCCAAAATAGTTCCCAAAAAGACAACACAGATAGAAATGAGAACCGTCACAACAGCCCCATAGTTAAAATAAGGTAAATACTTAGGTAAAAAAGAAAAATTCATAGTCACACTGCTTTCTAAAATAGAATACTGTATGATTATAACATGTATTGAATTAAAATTCAAACCTTTTATCCAATTTATTTAAAAATCTTTAAACCGATCCTGCTTGATTAACCCCAATTTTCCATGATGAATCCAGTAGTAAATGGTAGAAACGCCCACGTTAACCTCCTTAGCCTTGACCATCATTTCAGGAGAAAACTTTTGATTATGATAGTGGAGAATCTTTTCCTTTAGTTCCTTGGTTAAGCTTAATTTCTTGATCGAGCGCTTGCGATTGCTTTCATAAGATTGTTGAGCATAGTCGGCAGAATAAACCTTTTTGAAGCGCCCTTTTCCAAGACATTGTAGGACTGTCTCACGCTTGATTTCAGTGTGGATAGTTTGAGGAGATTTTCCAAGCAGAGAGGCAATTTCTCTATTTGATTTTCCTTCTTTTTCCATCTTTCGATTAAGCGACGTCTATCGATTGTCAAATGAAATCGAAGACTAGCTATCAGCTAGTTGAACCATATAATTTTTAGGAGAGATGGGTGGCTAACTTCATTATAGAACTTTCAGTGATTTTTCTTTTAAAGTTCTACCGTCAAAACTTTGCCTTGCTTAACAACCTGTTGTCCGGCAATATATACATCATCAACATCACTGGATTTGACTGCATAAACGAGGTGGGACAGCATATTTTCCTGAGGTTGGAGATGGATTTTCCCTTGTGGTTGGATGACCAGAAAATCTGCTTGCTTGCCAACTTCCAGACTTCCTATCTGTTCGTCCATTCCAAGAACCTTAGCACCTTCTATCGTTAGAGCTTTGAGGGCTGTTTCGATTGGAAACTGGCTTGCATCCCCACTTTTCATCTTCTGAAGAAGGGCTGCAGTCCGTCCTTCCTCAAACATATCAAGATTGTTGTTGGAAGCAACCGAATCTGTCGCAATTCCGACTGCTACTCCTGCTTTTTGCAGTTGAATGATAGGAGCAATTCCTGATGCCAGTTTGAGGTTACTGATAGGATTGTGGGCGATAGCCACGTGAGAAGTTGCTAAGCATTCAATTTCTCGCTCATTTAATTCGACCCCATGAGCAAAGACAGACGGATGATCTAAGTAACCCAGTTCTTCTAGGAAAGCGAGGGGGCGTTTGCCGTAGCGTTTCAGGAGAATGCCTGACTCCTCCTTGGTCTCCGCAACATGGATATGGATTGGAATAGCAAACTCTTTTGCCATATCTAAACTCGCTTGCAGCAAGTTTTGATTACAGCTGTAAGGAGAATGAGGGGCTACCATAACCTTGAAATTTGGATTTTTATATCCAATAATTTCTTCAATGATTGCTCGAGTTCTGCTTATGGTTTCAGCAGTTGTCTCTGCCTCTGAAGAAAAAAGAGTCGGTGAGAAATAACAACGCATCTTGGAAGTTTTCACTGCCTGATAAATCTGCTCAATCTCCACTCCATTGGGATTATACATATCGTTGAAGGTTGTTGTTCCTGACTGGAGCATTTCTGTCAGCGCTTCTTTGACCGCCTTGGTAGTCATGTCTGGAGTAAACTCAGCTTCTGCAGGCCAAATATAGTCATTGAGCCATTCATGGAGATTGCTATCATCTCGAATCCCTCGCAAGCCTGTCATAGCAGAATGGGTGTGACAATTGACCAAACCAGGCATAATCCAGGCGCCCTGATAGTCTATAATCTGCTCAGCTTGCTCTAAAATCTCTGACTTCTCTTGACCGACATAGACGATTTGAGAATCCTTAACTGCTAAGATTCCATCAAGATAAACATGGAAATCTTGATCACAAGTCACGATATTTACATGCTGAAAGACTTTCATTCTAGGTTCCTTTTCTAAAAGACAATTTATACTCTCTTCAAACCACTTCAGATTCACTTTGCCGTAGATATATGTTACTGACTTCGTCAGTCTTATTTACAACCTCAAAGCGGTGCTTTGAGCAGCCTACGGCTAGCTTGCTCCTTTAATTTTCATTGAATATTACAGTGAATAATTTTTCTAGCTATTGTAACAAAAAAGTCACCCGAAGGCAACTTTTTTCGTCCATAAGATTTCAAAGTAGAAAGGATTATTCAGAGCTAAAAGATGTAGCTTGCTGCATTTGGTAATACTTGCCCTTCCTAGCCACAAGGTCCTGATGGATCCCATACTCAACAATGTCGCCATCCACCAAGACAAGAATCAGATCCGCATCCTGAATGGTAGACAAGCGGTGGGCGATGATAAAGCTTGTGCGCCCTTTCATGAGTTTAGCAAAGGCATCCTGTACCAACACTTCTGTCCGCGTATCGATGGAAGAGGTTGCCTCGTCTAAGATAAGAATCTTTGGAATAGCCAGAAAGATTCGGGCAATAGTCAAAAGCTGGGCCTGACCAACAGAGAGAGATTCTCCAGCATTTTCCAACCTGGTATCGTAACCCTGCGGCAACTGTTGGATGAAAAAGTCGGCATTGGCTGCTTTGGCAGCAGCAATCACCTGCTCCCGACTGGCATCAGGGTTTCCAAAGGCAATATTGTCATGAATGGTTCCTTGCTTGAGCCAGGTTTCTTGTAGAACCATTCCAAACTGCTGGCGTAAGGAGGCACGACTATAGTCATAAATGGATTTCCCATCCAGCAAGATATCTCCTGAGTTAATAGGATAGAAACGCATAAGAAGATTGATAAGGGTTGATTTTCCTGCACCTGTCGGACCAACGATGGCTACCTTGCTACCAGCTGGAATATCAATAGATAAATCCTTAATCAAAATCTTTTCAGGATGGTAACCAAAAGAGACATGTTTAAAGGAAATAGCTCCCTTAACTTGGTCACTGGTCAAGACTTCCTTGCCTGTTTCAGCCACCTCAGGACTCTCTAAGACTCTATAAACACGCTCTGCGCAAGCGAGAGCACTTTGCAACTCGGCTAAAACAGAAGAAATATCATTAAATGGCTTGGTGTACTGTTGAACATAATTCAAAAAAGTCACTAAACGCCCAATTGTCAAGGTTGACCCCATCATGATACGATAAGCTCCTACTCCAGCTAGAAGGGCATAAATGAGTGCATTGACAAAGCGAGTCGAAGGATTGACCGTTGAAGAATAAAAAATGGCTGACTGAGAATAGCCTGCGTAGTTGTCATTAGCCTCACGCAATTTTTGGATAAACTCCGTTTGAGCATTGAAGGACTGGATGATGGTCTGCTGGCTAAGCGATTCTTCAATTAACTGAGTCTGAATTCCCCTCGTCTCTGTTTGCTTCTGGAAGAGATGATAGGAGCGTTTGGCAATAAAGCGTGAGATTACCATAGACAGTGGCGTCAACAGCAAGACCAAGAGGGTCATGAGGAGATGAATTTGAAGCATGGCTAGAATACTAACCAAAATCATCAAAACACCAATGAAAAATTGGTTAAAAATCATGGTCAAACCAGCTGCCAACTGTTCGATGTCTGTGGTCACACGACTGACTATCTCTCCACTTCCTTGCTGATCAACAAAAGCAATCGGTAACCGATGGAGCTTATAGATGATTCGCCCTCGCAAGTCTCTGGTATAAGAGAAAATTAGGCGATTATAAAGGAGAGGATTGACCCATTGAACTAAGGTATTTCCTATGACCACCAAGATCATTTGAATGAAAATCTGCCAAAAAACTGGTGAAGAGCCAGTCACTAGGACTTGGTCGATGACCTGACCAATCAGAATAGGTAGGTAAATTGATAAGCCAACCTGGGCAATGGTTCCTAGAAAAGCTAGGAAAAAGAGGAAGGAATGGCTTGCTAAATCTTTGGCCAAACGTGTGAGTGTTTGATTTGCAGTTTGTCGTCTCATACTAGTCCTCCTTTCCATGCTGGGAGGCATTGATTTCGCGATAGACTTGACTGGATTTCATCAAGTCCTCATGCTTGCCGATAGCTAGGAGCTCACCTTTTTCCAAGAGGAGAATCTGGTCTGCCATCCGAAGTGTTGAGGTTCGTTGAGAAATCAAGATTAAGCTCGTGTCTGGCAAATTTTCTCGGATAGCTTTCAAGAGCTTGGACTCAGTAATAGTGTCGAGGGCCGAGGTAGCATCATCTAGGATGAGAAACGGAGCCTGGCGCAAGACTGCTCGTGCGATAGACAGCCTTTGTTTTTGACCGCCCGAGAAATTTCGCCCTCCTGCCTCAACTAGGGCATCCAAGAGACCTTCCTTTTCACTGACAAAATCCTTAGCTTGCGCGATTTCCAAGGCTTGCCAGAGTTCTTGATCAGTCACTACTTGATTGAAACCCAAAGTCAAGTTTGAACGAATAGTTCCTTTAAAGAGTTCGACTTTTTGAGGCACATAGGAAATCCAAGACCGCCACTGCTCAAGATTACGAGGACTACGTCCATTTCGATAAAGGTCAATGCTTCCCTTGTCTGCTGGATAAAGTCCAAGTAAGACTTGCACCAGGCTTGATTTACCAGAACCCGTTCCCCCAATGATACCAAGGATTTGCCCTTGCTTCATATCAAAGGAAATGTCTCTCAGAGAAGGCTGGCTCGCATCAGGATAGGTAAAGGTCAGTTCTTGAACTTGTAAAACCTGATCACTGGTAGCTTGCTTTTGTTCTAGCTCTAAGTGAATATCTTCTGGAGCCTCAGCAAAGACTTCCTCAATTCGCTTGGCAGAGATATAGGACTGATTGAGAGAATTTATCAGCATGGCTAGCTTGACCAATTCCACCAAAATCTGCAAGAGATAGTTGATAAGGGCAATGAGAGTACCTTGACTGAGCAAGCCTCCTTGAATCGAAATATAGCCTTGCCAGATAATAACGAGGAGAGTTCCATTGACAATCAGATAGGTCAGAGGTGTTAATAAACTAGACCAGAAACCTGTCTTTTCTTGTAATCTAGCGTAAACTTGGTTAAGGGTTTGAAAAATCTGTAACTCTCGTTTTTCTTGACCAAAAGCACGAATGACCCGCATCCCTTGCAATTGCTGGCGCGTTTCCTGAACCAGTTGGTCCGTTTTCTTTCTGAGACTACTGTAGAGAGGATTGACCAACCTAGAAAGACCTACAATGACGACGGTCAAAATGATAACCATGACCAAGAACCAGAAAGTCAGCTCAGCCGAGATGCGATAAGCCATAAAAATGGCTCCAAAAACGATAATAGGTGCTCGCAAAAAGAGGCGCAGGAATTGATTGATACCAGTCTGAATCTGATAGGTGTCCGAAGTCAAGCGAGTCACCAAACTAGAAGTGGTCAGACGGTCTCTGCTGTCCTTAGGCAATGAAAGAATATGGCGATAGAGGTCGTCTGTCAGTTCTTTGGCAAATCCAACCGCAGCCTTAGCTGAGTAGAACTGGGCTATTAAAGCCACTACAACACCAATTACTGCAAAGATAAGGAGCAAACCAATCTGCATCCAGAGATGACCTTGATTTTTCTGGGGCAAGGATTGGTCAACAATCCCAGCAATCACCATAGGAACTAAGAGCTCAAACACAGCTTCAAGTAGCTTGAACAAAGGTGCTAAAATTGATTCCTTGATGTAGGGTTTAAAGTAAGATAATAGGTGTTTCATAAATCCCTTCTATTCGTTTTCTAGAAATGAAGAAAGTGGGAAGTACCCACCCTCTCTGTTTTATTTGTTTAAGTAAGGCAGTAGATAGCCATATCCTGCTTCTTCCATCTCATCCTTGGTCACAAAGCGCAAGGAAGCAGAATTGATACAGTAACGGAGGCCACCTAACTCCCTAGGACCATCTGTGAAAACATGACCCAAGTGAGCATTCCCCGACCGAGAACGAACCTCGATTCGCTCCATTCCATGACTCAGGTCCTTGTAATAATGAATCAATTCCTTGGAAATCGGACGGCTGAAACTTGGCCAACCACAACCTGAGGCAAACTTATCCTTGGCAAAAAAGAGTGGCTCACCTGTCGTAATATCTACATAAATCCCTTCTTCAAAGGTTTGGTCATAGTCATTGGTAAATGGAGCCTCTGTAGCAGCTTCTTGGGTGACACGGTAAGACTCTTCAGATAAACTGCCCTTTAACACCTCTTGACTAGGCTTTTCATAGTTAGAGGCATCAATCAATGGCTTTTCAGCATCAGTTACATCGATATGACAGTAACCTGAAGGATTCTTCTTAAGATAGTCTTGGTGGTAATCCTCAGCTAAAATATAGTGGCAAAGTTTCTCCACCTCTACTGCAATCTTTCGACCCAGCATACGCTCCTGCTCCTGCACCACTGTGTAGATAGCTGGCAAGTCTGCTTCATCCTGGTAATATATACCGGTCCGATACTGACGTCCACGGTCATTCCCTTGTTGATTGACTGATAATGGATCAATAACACGGAAATAATAAAGTAAAATCTCTCTGAGTGACACTGCTTTCTCATCATAAATCACTTGAACTGTTTCTGCATGGTCTGTTTCCTTGAGCAAGTGGTAATTGGTCGTTTCGACTTGTCCATTAGCGTAGCCAACACTGGTTGCTAGCACTCCGGAAATTCGTGAAAAATACTCCTCTAGGCCCCAAAAACAACCACCTGCTAGATAAATTTCTGCCATCTTTATTTCTCCTTTATCAAGTTTTTAACTAATTCTCTTCGAAAATCTCTTCAAACCACGTCAGCTTACATCTACAAACTCAAAGCAGTGCTTTGAGCAACCTGCGGCTAGCTTCCTAGTTTGCTCTTTGATTTTCATTGAGTATAAACTTCTTTTCAAAAAAAGGATAGGAAGCCCTCTGGTCGCGAGTTTCCCCATCCTATCTTCTATTCTTTATTTTGCTTCAACACGGACACCTTTGGTATCAACCTTCAAGTCATGAAGTTTACCTTTGAAAGGTTGCTTTTCCAATTCTGCCTTAATCGTTGGCATCTTGTCATGAGAAGCCAAAACCATAACTGTCGGCCCAGCACCAGAGAGGTAGGTTGCATAGGCACCATTCTCTTTGGCTACTTGCTTAATCGTCGCAAATTCTCTCACCAAATCCTGACGATAGCGTTCATGGAAGAGGTCTCCCTCGATTGCTTGCCCAGCTGTCACCATATCTCCTGCCAACAAGGCAGCAACAGCCACATTGGCGATAGAACTAGCTGCAACAGCTTCCTTGTAAGACAATTTCTTAGGCAAGACACCACGGCTGTCTCGAGTACGCAATTCATAGTTGGGAATGTAGGCTAGGAAATCACACTCTGGGAAGTCTGCTACGATAGCAGAAACTTGTCCATCAACAGAGCTTGCAATAACGAGATTACCATAAATGGCTGGAGCCACATTGTCAGGATGGCCTTCAATCTTAGTCGCTAACTGCAATTTTTCATGGTCAGATAAGTTGAGATTTCCCAGTTGGTTGGCTAGTTCAATCCCAGCAACAATAACAGAGCTGGAAGAACCCAAACCACGCGCTAAGGGAACATCACTGGTCATTTTCAAACGTCTTGGTTGCAAGTCTGGCACAATTTGCAAAGCGATTTTGAGCAAGAGATTGCGCTCGTCATGTGGAATCCATTTGCCAATCTGGTGTTCAATCAACCACTCATCCCGTTCTTCACAGACCTCAATTTGAAGATACTTGGTTACAGCTACACCGACCGAGTCAAAACCTGGCCCGATATTGGCACTGGTTGCAGGTACAGTAATCTTCATCTTATTCTCCTAGCACCTTGAAGGTATTCAAGAGGTCGAATTCTGAAACCTTCTTCAATTCAGCTGAAACATTTTCAAGTTGGGCTTTATTAATCTTGTGTGTAATGATAACGACACGCGCCTTATCACCTTCTTTTCCATCTTGGAGGATTTGCTTAAAGGAAATATCTTGGGCATTGAAGATTTCAGCCAACTTCAAGACCTGACCTTTTGAGTCTGGAGCCAAGATTGAGAAGTAGTAATTAGCCTTAACATCCTCAGGATTTGCCAAGGCCAAGTCACGGCTATATTCGTTGAAATCTTTGCCAATGGTACCGTCATTCAAACGGCGAACGATACGGACAATATCTGCTACAACACTTGTTGCAGTTGGTTTTTGACCCGCACCTGGTCCGTAGTACATAGACTCACCAATACCGATAGATTCTACAAAGACAGCGTTCATTACGCCATTCACACTGGCAAGCGGGTGCGCTTTAGGAAGGAAGGTTGGAGTCACTTCTGCAGCAATTCCTGAAGGAGTTTCCTCGATTGAACCAACCAATTTCACTACATAACCCAAGTCTTGGGCTACAGCTACGTCTTCTGGTGTGATGTTTCGAATTCCCTTGTGGGCTACATCATCAAAGGCAACCTTCATGCCAAAGGCAAATTGGCTCAAAATCACCATCTTGTAGGCTGCATCAATTCCATCTACGTCATTTGTCGGATCGCTTTCTGCAAATCCTAGACGTTGCGCTTCCGCAAGAGCATCATCGTAAGACCAGCCTTCTTCCACCATCTTGGTCATCATGAAGTTGGAAGTTCCGTTGACAACTCCAAGAACGCGCGTGATTTTGTCAGAAGCCAAGGAATTTGCTAGAGTGCGAAGAATTGGAATACCACCAGCTACTGCTGCTTCATAGTAAAGTGCTACCTTGTTAGCTTGAGCGATTTCTAGCAATTCTGCACCATGGACAGCCAAAAGATCCTTGTTAGCAGTAACAACGTGTTTTCCAGCTTCCAAGGCACGAGTGATAAAGGTTTTAGCAGGTTCGATACGCCCCATCAATTCCACTACAATGGTAATATCTTGATCTGACAAAATATCATCCACATTGGTTACAAAATTAAAATCATTCCCTGCTGCAAGCAAGCGATTCTTTTCATCTTCATCCTTGACCAATACTTTAGCAACCTCAATCTCTGAATGTGCTGATTGATTGATTTTTTCTCCATTTTCCTTTAGGAGGAAAGGCACACCACTTGCAACGGTACCAAATCCTAGTAAAGCAATTTTAACTGTCATGTTTGTCTCCTCGAAATTTTCTAATATAGCCATTATAACAGAATTTTGTGAAAATTCCTATTATAGTAAATCACTATTTCAGTATAAAAAGAAAAAACGAATCCCATGATTCGTCTTTCTTGATAGATGAAAATTGATTTTAAAAATTATGAACCAATCTTTTGCAGATTAAGTACTGCATCGTGATTCATCAAGACTTGACCATACTCCTGCAAGACTGAGCGACTGATATCACTATCATCTGCAAACTCGCGCATACGGGCCAACAACCAAGCTGGATATGGACTTGGATGATTTTCAATATCCACTAAAATGGTCAAATAATAGCGCTCATTCATCTTGTAGAGTTCAGAAGTTTCCATCTCAAAAGTCACTGTCTTGGCAAAAGCCACCAAATCAGCTAACTTAGCAAAAGAAAGGATGTAGTAGATATATGGCTCTTTCTTGCTCTCAACTTCTTGTTGATCCTGCTCCTGCTCTTCTTCCTTAGCTTCAACTTGCTCTAGAGATTGAATGGCTTCGATATCATCTTTGGTTTTGTCCGCGATGCTTTTTTCTAAAGTTTTAATAAACTCATCCGGCGACATTTGAGCCAATTCTTCCATATCTGGTAAATCCGATAAGTCTTCAAAATCTAGATTTTGGTCAATCTTTGATTTGGTTACAAAAACATCAACCTTATCAGGTTTTGGAGTCACACGGAAGCTCAACATACCCGTATCTAGAAAGCTATCAGGCATCTCTAACTCATCCAAGATAGCATAAAAGAACTCTTCTGTTTTTTCTTGAGGAACGAGAAAGTCAGCAATCTCCATGCCACGATCCATCAAATCCTCTAAAGACATCGTGATTTTCAAAGTTGTATCACTAATTTGTTTCATTTTCATTGCTAGTAACCTCATACTTTCAGTTCTATCTATTATACTAGATTTTTACGATTTTATCAAAAGAAGGCTCCTCTATCGGGCTAGATTTTCCCTAAGGTCTTTCTGTAAAAGATTCTAAAGAGAAAGTTTCTGCTAACAAATAGAAAAAGCCTTCAAAATCGGCTCTTAGCCAACCTTGAAGACCTAATACATCAGAAAGCTTATAGTTTAAAGGTTGCTACACCGAGGATAGAACGATTTAAGTTTCTGAGAATTTGAAGACTTTGCTCAAATTTCTTATAACGAGTTACTCCATATTCTTCAACAAGAAGGACTGTATCTCTTTCCAAAAGAGATGATACATCCTGTAAATCGACAAAATGCATTCCTTTTAAAGCCTCTTGACTCTGTTTCAATTTATCTAGGATAGCTTTATTTGAGCTAACGATGGTCAATTCCTGTCCAGCATTTTTGTATGACAAAACATCTGCTAGGTTAGCAATTGTTGTAATCTCTGTTACAAAATCAATTTGATACTGATAAAAATCACCTGCTCTATTGATTGTTGGATTAAAGAGATAAACTAACACATTTCCCATCACAACCAAAATCACACAAACCACTCCAATAACAACTAAACGAAGAATCAGATTCTTCACATTTAAGCCAAGCGCTGTTTCACCATTTGCATTCAATTCTTTAGAGTTGATGGTTTCCAATTTTTCAATTTTCACATTTGCATAAGTGTGTTTAAATTTCTCAATCAATCCATCAATTTTTCGCTCTAACAAGTCATTGGCATCTTTACTTGATGTCAAAATTTTCACACCAACCCCTGCATCGTCAATCATATAGTAGACGGTCAATTTTTTCCACCAATAGTCATTCGTTGAATTTTTCAAGGTTGTTTCTGTCGTGTCTAATTCACTGGCAATTTTTTTCAACTCACTGGGTTCTACATCATTGAAAAGATAAGCTCCATTCAAATTCCCATCAATCAATTTCCCATAAAAATCACTATAACCACCAATTTGATGATTCAAAATCGTTTTAGCTGAATCTTCTGGAGGAGTGATTTTATAGCTAAGATAAGTTGAATAACTTGTTGTATCTTTGACAGTGTTTTTATTCCTAACTGCTTTAATTGTAAATGGTACAGCAATGAGAGCAAATAAAACGATGAGAGCTAAAATATTTACTTTTCGTTTTTTGTAAAGATTTGCAAATAAATCAGCTACTGAATAATGTTCAAACATGATTTTTTTCTCCTTTGTTGAGTAGATACTGGTTCTCTTTTGTAAGCATTTTTGCTACAAATATAATCACAAGAACAATTCCCCAGAATTGCATTGTAAATAGATTGAAGAAACTTTCTGAAAAGCTACTTCTTGGCATAAAGAATAAATTATTCAAGATGAGTAGGGACAAGGCAAATAAGATTGTCCTTGAGCGATAGGCTACTTGCAGCATGGCTATGAATAGCATACCGAGCAAGAGACTAAGTAGAAAGACTCCTATCATACCATAGTCGGTATACAACTCCATAATATAGCTACTTCCGATACCATGTCCTTTTAAATATTCCTTGTTCAAAACAAGATAGGACAAATTGTGGGCATAACTATTACTATCAATAGCTAGCTCCACACTATTGGTTGTATGTTCAAAGGCTTTTCCTCCGAAAATGGCCCCCAAACTTCCCCTTGCAAAATAATCAAGGACAGGACCAAAAGTAAAATTACGGAAATCTCTGTAAGGTAGGCTACTGTTAAATAGAAAACCTCGAGCCAGAACTCCAAAACTAGTCCCTTGTTTATAGATAAAGTCAAGCAGGATATCCCAGAAACCTGTATGGGAAACCTGGACATTATCCCGCACATAATTGAGCACTCCCATCGCTAACATGAGAATAGGAGAACCTACAAAAATCGCTAACTTTTCTTTAAACCCAATCCATTTTCCCTTTTCTGTTTGCTCCCGCATAAAGTAATAAACAAAAGCAAATAGAATACTTAAAATAAAGGGATTTCGTGTCCCGATTGCCAAATGAATGGTATTAGCTGCAATAAAGGAGACAAGCACTGCTGTGGCCTGCAATTTCTTTGGCTTGGTTGCCAGATACATACACATTGCATAGACCGTAAAGGTAGACAAAATGTAGGCAAAATAAGGCAGTTTACTTTCAAAATTTGCATAGTAGGCATAGTAGGAAGTCTGCAAGCGATACAGGAGCCGTTCGAATAACCGAATGAAATAGAAAGGATAGGTGAGAAGAAAAACTCCTAGCGATACAAAGCGTAACCGCTTGATATAAACCTCTTTCAGAGAATTTCCTATATTTGCTACTTTTATTTTCTTTCTAGCTATGAAGTAACGAGCCAGGACGCCTCCTGTGGTCAATCCCAATATCGAAACCATGACAACTATAAAGGCAAAACGATAGGCTATGGGATGATAGGTATCCAGGGCGCCATCCCTAAAATAATCAATGGTCGGTCTTGATACCAGAAAGACAAAAATAGTTAAATAGAAAATAAAATGGATTAAGTAATACTTGATATCATTCCAACAAGCAATTAAGCTACTAACCAGTAAGAACAATAAAGTAGAAAGCAAGCTAACATTGTTATTATTAAACAGATACACAATTCCACTTACTAGCGTCAAGGCATAACTGACTATGGTCAAACTAAATAACAATCGTTTTCCATCAATCACTTGCTCACCCCCGTTCTAATGTAATTTTTTAGATTTTTCAATATTTTTTAGTAATAAGAATCGGTATAAGGAAATATTTATGAATAGAGCCAAAGCACTAATTCTTCTCCCCTTACGGAAAATTGAATTCCTAGCAATAGCAAAGGCATGGCCTTTTAAAAAACGATGAATCTGAGAATAGGCTTCAAACTGTTTATACTGATCATCTAGCAACATCTTATCCAGAATAAAGAAGTAAGCATAGGCCAATCTAAAAAAAGCAACCTCTTTCAAATCAGGATAGTTTTTCATAACTTCATTATAAAACTTTTGGTAGATATCAATATAGGCTAAATCCTTCTCTGCATAGGGTTTAGTCGTAATACTATCCCCTCTATGGAAATAGTAATAATAGGGTTTAGTATTAACCACATACTTCTTGGCCAACTTGATTAAATCAAAATGATAATAAGCATCTTCATAAATCAATCCCTTAGGAAAGGATAGGGCAGTTGCAATCTCTCTCTTGATTAGCTTATTGCAAATCGTCCCAGGTATTTTTTCACCTATGAGGTATTCCCTTAGAAATGTTTGGGAATCACAGACAAAATAGTCATCCTGATTAGCTGACTGTGGGCTTTCATCATTAGCATAGACATTCATGACACCACAGCTTGAAACATCCGCATCTTCTTGAATTAATTGCTCATATAAACTCTGAATCATTTCTGGATGGATATAATCATCTGAGTCAATAAAAATCAGATAATCCCCGTGAGCCTGCTTCATTCCATCATTTCGTGCTTGTGACAAACCTTCATTCTTTTTATGAAGCACTGACACCCTATCATCTAGTTCAGCGATTGAATCACACAAGCGACCACTCTCATCTGTTGCACCATCATCAACAAGAATAATTTCCAGATTTTGGTAGGTCTGCTTCTGAATGGAAGCTATCGATTTTTCTAGGTACTGCGCCACATTATAGACTGGCACAATGACACTAATTAATGCAGTTCCCATGCTACTCCTCTAATAGTTTTTCTACTTGTTCGATTTGTTTGGCAATTGTAAATTGTTGAATGAATTGACTAGCCTCATTAACATCGAAGTTTGAGGCAGAAGTCATGTAATTAGTAATTGCCTGAGCTGCCTCTTGATTGCTCTCAATGATTTGTCCAAATCGTCCTTCTTGGGATAATTCCTCAGCCCCTCCGACATCCGTAGAGACAAAAGGAAGTCCCAGACTCAAGGCTTCCACATACACTCCAGGAAAACCTTCTTGTTTAGACATAGACAAGAGAACTTTCATCTGAGACAAATATTGATAAGGATTTTTTTGATAACCAAGGAAATATACATGGTCCTCAAGCTCATACTCTTTGACTCGCTTTTTCAGTTCCTCTTCCATATCACCAGCACCTATAAAGTAAAGGTGATAGTTTTTCCCCTCTTGGTGTAATAATCGTATCACTTCCACCACACGGTCAGAACCCTTATTTTCCTCAATCCGTCCGATAGCACAGATACTTTGAGGCGCAATCTCGATATCAATCTTCTCTTGAGATTTTTCTAAAATAGTCTTAAAATCATATCCATTGTAGACCGTCTGTAATTTAGAAGCATAATCTGGATAGACTTCCTTGATAGAATGACTGGTCTTTTTTGAAATTCCTACAATGATATCCGCATCATCCAACTGGCGTCTATGTGATTCCCTTTTGGAGCTATCCTTAAGAAATTCTTCGATACTTCCATGAATCCAAGAGATTTTCTTGACTTCTTTTCTTTTAGAAAACAACAGTGGTGGATTCATAATGGTAAAAGAAACTTCAACATCATAGTCATCTTTTACAAGCAAGCGACGAGTCAGCCTTGGAAAATAAATTCTCATTCTCCACAAAAAAGCTCGTAACCATCTAGCTTGGCGATAATCTTGAAGAGATTTTAAAATGCCTACATGCTTGGGAACAGATTCGTATCCCTTGTCAAAGTGCTCCATTTCAAGAATATCAATATCATACTTTTCTGGATCCAGATTTGAAACAATGGTAGACAGAATCTTTTCTGCACCGCCTCCGAGAGAAAAAGACCACATAAAAAATAAGATTTTTTTCTTAGCCACCATATTCTCCCTTGTATTCTGTATAAGACTTATCCATATCAGCGATGACAGCATCATGATGCGGCATCTGCTTGTCTGCTGGCGGAGGAGTCATATAATCGTCAAAAGCAGTGCTGAGATAGGCATCGTAGCCAACTGGAATAGGCATCTCTGTTCCTTCAAATGGTAAGAAAAGATTGTCTTCAAAAGATGCTATTGGATACTTGTTTCTCATGTAGCCAGGACCTGAGCATAATTCCGTAATTCCATCGCTCTCAGCTAGACTGTACTTGGTCATTTCTTTTTCAGCTTTTTTCCAAATGCGATAACGGAGAGATTTTGGAGTTAACCCCAGTAAAATACGGCTTCCCCACTTCATAAGTGCGCCATGCTTTTCTGGAATAGTTTGAGCACAAAAAAGAGAATAAATCAGTGCCCAACGAACCTGTTTTTTCCGCTCAGCTGGATTTTTAGGATAATAATCTAAAGGCAAAACATCCAAAGCCAAACCATGTGGCAAATCCAAATCTTGCTGGTAAGGTTTAATGCAGGTAGTTTCCTTGTCACGAATGGTAATAAAAAGATTACGGTCGACAAAATCCTTGTGACTCTTTGACAAGAAATAACGCTCATCTGCATAGCGAGGCCATAATTCTGCCAATTTTTCATAGTCCTTACGGGGCATAAAAAAGTCTAGGTCGTCATCCCAAGGAATAAAGCCCTTGTTTCGAAGGGCACCAATAGCACCCCCTCCACAGAGATAACAAAGTAAATCATGCTCCTTGCAAAAGGCAACAAAATATTCAGCCATCTCCAGACTACGAGCCTGAATTGCTTTTAAATCAGTCATATTGTTCATTTTTCTTTCTATCGTATCGTTTCATTATACCACAAATAAGGGATGAAAATCTATTAGAGACTGTAAAAAATCAAAGCCTGACTGCTAGATAAATAGCTATCAAACTTTGATTTTTCCTGTCTTATCTTATCTCAAGCCCATCTGAGACAATTTATTCTGATATTTGTTTTGATCGACAAGCAAGCCCAAGCCTCCATAAACATCATAGGCATCTACCCAGTCACCCAGTTCTGGAATCGTCAATTTTTCAATACCATTTTTTGCTCCATCCAAAACAGATAAACCGTTTGTTAGGAGGAAAGTATAGGGTGCATTGGTTGAGGTCATAGCAAAAACCTTTCCAAGAGCTTCAGAACCAGTGAAAAGTTTAGTAGGATCTTTAATTTGCTCTAAAATTGCTGTTAAAACTTGCTGCTGTCTTTTGGTACGGCCGTAATCCGCCTCATCATCATCACGGAAACGAGCATAATTGAGCAAGGTTGAACCGTTCATCTGCTGTTTTCCGACTTTAATAGTCTGGGTTGGAGACTCAGTCTCAGTAGCGTGTAAATCATCTCCGACTGTAGCTTCTGTTAGTGGACGCCCATTCAATGTTGAAAATTGAGCATCAATCGTCACCCCATCAGGGAAAAGCGTGTCAATCGCTGTGGCAAAGGCCTGAAAATCGACCAAGGCATAGTACTTAATATCCAAGTCAAAATTATCTTTCAAGACTTGGCGAACCATTTCTGCCCCTTTTTGTCCTTCTTGTTCCCCTAGTTCATAGGCTACGTTTAACTTATTATCCGTCTGTTTTCTACCGTTAATGACTTGACTATAACCGTCTATATAAACCAAATTGTCACGCATGAAACTGACCAGCTTGATTTTCTTATCTGAGCCACCAACATTTAATACCATAATAGAGTCTGTCCGCGTCTCAGCACTATTTTGACCAATTCGACCGTCCGTCCCCATGATCAAAATATTAACCCCGTCTCTAGCGTCCTGACCATTAAAGACTTGAACCTGTGCTGCCTTAGCATCAGCAGTTTTCTTTGCACTAGCATCTTGGTAACCACGTAAAAACATGAATACCATGGCCAAAGCCACACAGACCAAAAGTGAAAAAATCACCATAAAAATGCGTTTAAGACGGAGCTTCCGTCTTTTCTTTTTGGGAGGAGCAGAGAGTGCTTGTGATTTGGATTGTGAGCGACTCCGGTTCGCATAGCTTGGTAAGTCAACCTGCTCTTCTCTTTCTTGTTCCAAGCTGGAACTACTATTTACCCTAGCAAGAGTTAGCTTTTCTTGCAAATAGGCAAACTCATTTTTTTCTCTCTCATTGAGATAGTGAATATTTTTTAGTAAATAATCATAACGTAATTTTTCATGATGACTGAGAGGATTTTCTTTACTCATCTTCTCTCCTTTCCATGATCTGATATTGGATAAATAGGATAGGCACCCAGAATTTTATACTGGATTCCAATCGCTTCTAGTTCTTTTTGGGCAAAGTGAACCAAGTCCTTATCAGCATAGTCTACATCGATAATGAAAAAGTATTCGCCTAGCGCTGTCTTGAGTGGACGACTTTCAATTTTTGTTAAGTCAATTCCTCGCCAAGCAAAGGTCGACAGGGCCTTATAAAGTGCACCTGGAAGGTTGTCAGGTAAGGTCAAGGCCAAACTCATTTTCTCAGTTTGTGCTTGCAAGGGAATAGCTGCACCTTCAGCTCCCAGAACCCAGAAACGTGTGAAATTGGCTTCCATTTCCTGAATATCCTCAGCAATCAGTTCTAAGCCATATTCTTGAGCAGAACTTCTAGGTGCAATTGCCGCAAAAGGCTGGTCTGGATGTTCTGAAATAAAGCGGGCCGCATAAGCTGTACTAGCTGTTACCTCGATTTGAGCCTCTGGATACTGTTCATCGATGAATTTCTTTCCTTGAGCCAAGGCCTGTGGATGTGAAAAAATCTTTTCAATCTTAGTGTGACCTGGAACCACCATCAACTGCTGATGAATAGGCTGAACAATTTCTGCCACTGCTTGGATGCGAGCCTGATGAAAAAGGTAGTCCAAGGTTTCATGAACACTACCCTCGATAGAGTTTTCAACTGGCACCACAGAATAGTCCACCAAGCCCTGCTCATAGGCCTTGATGACATCTGTAATGTTGGAAAAAGCCTGCAATTCCTCATGAGGAAAAGCTGTCTGCACAACGTGGTGTGAAAATGATCCCTTGGGACCTAGATAAGCAATTTTCATCTCAGTTCCTCTATAATTTCCTCTGGACTTAGCTTGGTCACATCCAAAACCCGACTAGCCACTTCCTCATACCAAGCCTGTCTTTCTTTAAAAATAGCTGCAAGTTCTTCCTTACTATTATTTAGAAAAAGCGGACGCTGATTGTCCTTATCAGCTGCGATACGTTGGTAGAGGATTTCAAAATCAGCTTTCAGGTAGATATTATCAGAATTTGTCTTTAGTAAGTCACGATTTCTCTGAGAAATAACCACTCCTCCTCCAGTTGACACGACTTGGTCTGTTTGTAGTAAATCAGCTAGGACTTCTGATTCTATCTGACGAAAGGCCGCTTCTCCCTTTTCAGCGAAAAAATTCGTAATGGACATACCTAGGCGTTTCTCAATCAGGGCATCCATATCAAGGTAATTAGGGTCCAAGCCTCTTGCAATAGTCGATTTTCCAGCCCCCATAAAGCCTAATAACACCTTAGCCATGAATCAAGCTCTCCAAATCATCAAAGAAGCTAGGATAGCTAGTATTGATGGCTTCTGCACGATCAAGCTCCACTTCACCATCTGCAACCAAGAGGGCTGCGATGGATGTCATCATACCGATACGATGATCTCCAAAAGTATTGACTCTAGCACCGTGAAGAGCTGATTTTCCTTTGATAATCATCCCATCTGCCGTAGGAGTAATATCTGCTCCCATACTATTTAAGGCGTCTGCCACAACCTGAATACGGTCTGTTTCCTTAACCTTAAGTTCCTCAGCATCCTTAATAACTGTTACACCTTGGGCTTGGGTCGCAAGTAGAGCGATAACTGGCAATTCATCAATCAAACGTGGAATCAAGGCACCGCCAATCTCTGTTCCTTTGAGGTCTGAAGACTCAACAGTTAAGGTTGCGGATTTAGCGACTGGGTCAATTTCAGTTACTTCTAGTTTTCCACCCATGGCGCGAATGACATCAATGATACCTGTACGCGTTTCGTTGATGCCCACATTTTTAAGCACCACACGAGAGTTTGGAACAATTAAACCTGCGACCAACCAAAAGGCTGCACTGGAAATATCTCCTGGAACAACCACCTTTTGTCCTGTCAATTTTTGCGGTCCTTGGACTGTGATTTTCTTGCCATCCACACTTAAATGACCACCAAATTGCTGTAACATATCTTCCGTATGATTACGGGTGCACTCTTTTTCAATAATAACTGACTCCCCCTGAGCCTGCAAGGCCGCAAACATCAAGGCTGACTTGACTTGGGCAGAGGCAATTGGCAACTCATAATGAATAGGTCTTAGGTTTTTCGTCCCTTGCAAACGCAAAGGAGGCAAATCTCGCTCAGTTTGCCCTGAAATACTGACGCCCATTTTTTTCAGAGGAATCGTCACACGGTCCATAGGACGTTTGGAAAGACTATCGTCTCCGAACATTTCTACTTCAAAATCTGCACCTGCAAGGACACCTGAAATCAGGCGAATCGAGGTACCAGAATTTCCCATATCAAGGGCATTTTGCGGAGCTTTTAAGCCTTCTATACCCACACCTTGAATGGTAATAACCCCATCTTTGTCCTCAATTTCAACACCAAGGTCACGAAAAACCTGCATGGTCGAAAGAACGTCTTCACCTCGCAGAATATCATAAACCTTGGTCTCACCCTCAGCCAAACTTCCAAAGATAATGGAACGGTGGCTGATAGACTTGTCACCTGGAACGCGGATACTGCCATGTAAGTGGCGAATGTTTGTTTTTAGTTTCATACTGGACCTCATACTTGCAATACTTTTACCTATTTTATCATAAAAAGCCAGAAATTCCTTAAAAATTCTGACTTTAGGATAGTTCTTTTCTTATTTTAGCAATTCTGAAACTGGTTCGAAAACAATTTTTTCAATGTCAGAAAGGTAAATTGCCAATTGTTGTTGCTTGGTAAAGAATTCTGACAAGAGGCTGTTCCCTTGAATCTGTTTACCAAAGCCTTCCATTTTCGCTTGGAAGGATGCGTCTGGCATTTGCCCTGTCTGGGCTAGTCTTTGAATTTCTTCTTGGAAGGCAACATATTCTGTAAAGATTTTACTTGCCTCAGCATCTGCTGCAATCGCATCTTTAGCTGCTTTAACAGCCTTGTATTCTGGCAATTCGCGTAGACCGCGACTGAGTTCGTTTGCACTATCGTAAATATTTGACATGATGTTCTCCTTATTTGATGACGACTGTATAGTCTGTATTTTCTGTTATGAGATGCTCGGCTCGTTCCAAGTCTTGAGCATTTTTAAATGAAATTTGTAGGATCCCGTGAATATCTTCACGGTTTTCCTCATTGATATGAATATTGACCAAGGAAGTTCCTCGCAGCAATTCCAAGATTCGTAAAATAACGTCTTCTTCATCAGGAACATCGACATAAAGGTCATAAGAGCTATCCACACCGCCACGCTTATGGATTTCCATGGCCTGACGTTGTTCACGCGCTTGGTTAAAAAAGTTCCAAATTTGCTCTTCATCTCCCTTACTAATGGCCTGACCAATCGCTTCCAAACGCTCCTTGAAATCCGCAATGCGGTCTAGAATAGTTTCACGATTGGACAAGAGAATGGAGGTCCACATACCCGGCTCGCTTTCCGCAATTCGGGTCATATCTCGAAAACCACCAGCCGCAAAGCGCCTTGCCATCTCATGTTCTTGAGCATAGACCGCAGTCTGCTCCATGAGACTAGAAGCCAGAATATGAGGAAAATGGCTAATCTGAGAAGTCACCCGATCATGCTCCTTGGCATCAATCTCGATAAAGCGAGCATGAAGACCTGAAAGCAGATCCCTCATTTCCTCAAGCGTATCCTGACCTGTCAGGCTTGAAGGTGTAAAGATATAATAGGCATTTTCAAAAAGATTGACATCCGCAGAAGCAGCCCCTGTCTTGTGACTACCAGCCATGGGATGGGCCCCGACAAAGCGAACAGACTTGCCAGACAAATAGTTCTCCGCCGCATCCACAATGGCTGACTTGGTTGAACCAGCATCTGAAATAATGACGCCTTCTTTCAAGTCCAAGTGGGCCAACTCCTTAATGAAAGCAATGGTTTGCTTGATTGGCAAGCTGAGAATGATGATATCTGCCAAAGGAGCAAAACTGGCAAAATCATCCGTTGCACGGTCAATCATGCCTTCTTTCAAGGCAATATCTCTCGAAGCTTGACTGCGATTATAGCCTAAAATTTCATAATCTGGATGATCGCGTTTGATACCAAGTGCCATAGAGGCACCAATCAAACCAAGACCTGCGATATAGATTGTTTTTGCCATAGGAACTCCTTAATAATTCTTTGTATAGTCTCGGTGTTTGGCTACCGCTTCTTTTAGTTCCTCAAGATTATCTGATGAGAATTTTTCGAGGATTTCTTGTGCCAAAACCGTTGCCACAACAGCTTCCATAACCACTCCTGCAGCTGGAAGAGCGGTCGGATCACTTCTCTCCACGGTTGCCTTATAAGGTTCGTGGGTTTCGATATCCACACTCATAAGAGGCTTATAAAGAGTAGGAATGGGTTTCATGACACCACGAACAACAATGGGTTGCCCATTAGTCATACCACCTTCAAAGCCCCCTAGATTGTTGGTACGGCGGGTATAACCGTCTTCTTTAGACCAGAGAATTTCATCCATAACTTGGCTGCCTTTACGATAACCAGCCTCAAATCCAAGACCAAATTCCACCCCTTTAAAGGCATTGATAGAGACAACAGCTTGGGCCAATCTTGCATCCAATTTTCTGTCCCATTGGACATAGGAACCAAGACCAACTGGAACACCTCCAACGACTGTCTCCACAACCCCACCGATGGTATCACCGTCACGTTTGATTTGGTCAATATAATCCTTGATTTCTTGTTCCCTTTCTTGGTTGACAATAGAAACTTCTGACTGGGCAGCTCGTTCCTTAATCTCCGCAACTGTCAGATTTTCAGGTACATCTATTTCCTTGCCACCAAAGACTACGACATGGTTGGCAATCTCCATATCCAGCTCAGTCAAGAGGCGTTTAGCTACTGCTCCGACTGCCACTCGCATGGTGGTTTCACGAGCTGATGAACGCTCCAAAGAATTTCGCAAATCATCAAAACGGTACTTGATGCCCCCAACCAAATCGGCATGACCTGGCCGAGGATGAGTGATTTTCCGTTTGCTTTTTAGGCGGTCTTCAATGTCCTCAGCAGACATGATATCCAGCCATTTTTGGTGGTCTTTATTGACGACATCCATGGTAATGGGAGCCCCCGTCGTCTTCCCGTGGCGAACACCCGAAGTAAAGACAACCTGGTCACTCTCAATCTTCATACGACCACCACGACCGTAGCCACCCTGACGGCGTCTAAGGTCTCCATTGATATCCTCGACTGTCAAAGGTAGTCCAGCTGGAATTCCCTCAATGATAGCCGTTAGACGGGGGCCGTGTGATTCTCCTGCAGTTAAATATCTCATACACTCTCCTTATTTTACCAAGTAGTCTTTCATCTCTTCCAGAGAAACTGGGTGAATGGTTGCTGAACCAAGCTCTGGTACCAAGACCAATTTCAAGGTGTTGCCACGCGCTTTTTTGTCATGAGTAAGAGCTTGATAAAGCTTGTCAACATCCCAGTTTTCATAGTTAACAGGCAAGCCAAATTTCTGACACATTTCTGTGATGGACTGGGTAATGCCAGCTGGCATGAGACCCTTTTTCTCAGCAACCTTGGAAATCTGCACCATGCCCATGGCCACAGCTTCACCATGCATGACTTTTCCATAACCGGCAGTTGCTTCAATGGCATGGCCAATAGTGTGGCCAAAGTTGAGGTAAAGGCGAACACCATTGTCCAGCTCATCCTCAACCACCATCTTGCGCTTGACCTGACAAGAATGTTCAATCAAGGTCTCTGCATGTTCCAAAATGCTCTCAACAGAACCATCCAGCTCCGTCAAGATTTGCCACAGTTCTGGATCCTCAATCAAGCCGTACTTGATAACCTCACCCATTCCTTCAATCAACTCTCTCTTTCCGAGTGTTTCAAGGACAAGCGGATCAATCAGAACCCCGTCTGGTTGGGCAAAGGTACCCACCATATTTTTAGCAAATGGAGTGTTAACACCCGTCTTTCCGCCGATAGACGAATCAACCTGGGCTGTCAAACTAGTCGGAATCTGAACAAAGTGAATACCCCGCATATAGGTAGAGGCTACAAAGCCAGCCAGGTCCCCAACGACACCACCACCAAGAGCCACGATTCCATCGCTACGAGTCAACCCCTGCTTAACTAGGAATTCATAGACTTTCTGGACAGTGGTTAAATTCTTTCTTTCTTCCCCTTCTAAAAAGTCAAATACTGCCACCTGAAAACCAGCATCTTCTAGGCTGAGCTTGACCTTCTCTGCATGAAGAGAAGCTACATGGTTATCTGTCACAATGACTACCTTTTGTGGTTGCCAGAGTTCTCGCAACCATTGACCAGCCTGAGCCAGACAACCTTTTTCAATCTGAATATCATAAGGATGATGAGGAATATCGATTCTGATTTTCATAGGAGAATCTCCTTTTCTTTATTGGTATTTTTCTGTTAAAGACTGCCAAATCTCTTCTGTTGGCATTTCCTTGCCTGTCCACAGTTGAAAAGCTTCTGCAGCTTGATAGAGCAACATTCCCAGACCATTAACCGCTGGTTTGCCCTGACTTCTGGCCCATTTTAAAAATGGCGTTTCAAAGGGTTGATAAATAATATCTGCCACCAAGATAGTTTCTGGCAAATTGATGCTTTCAGGAACTGGGGATGATTGACCATCCATGCCCACACTGGTGGCATTGACCAGTAAATCCGACTCAGCAATCCTTGCTTGCAGTTTAGGAACATCTTCTAAAGCGTACAAGTCCACTTTAAAGCCTGTTTGCTCCTGTAACTTGTCTAGGTAAGGTCTTGTTTTTTCCATAGAAACTGAACGAACAAAAACCGAAATCTGACTGACGCCGTCCAAAATAGCCTGTGCCAAGATAGACTTGGCCGCACCACCTGCACCCAGCAGGGTCATCTTCTTACCTGTAATTGTAAAAGAAGGCAAGCTCTTAAAAAATCCCTTGCCATCTGTATTATATCCAATTAAATTGCCATTCTCATTGACAACCGTATTAACCGCACCAATCAAGCACGATTCGTCACTCAGCTCATCCAAATAAGGAATCACCTGCTCCTTATAGGGCATGGACAGGTTGATGCCAAACATCTGGTAGCGACGAATATTAGCCACTGTTTCTGCCAAATCACCCGCTTCAATCTCCCAAGCCACATAAGCACCGTTGGTAGTTGTCGCCTCAAAGGCGCTGTTGTGGATGAAGGGGGAAATAGAATGCTTAATAGGATTGGCAACAACGGCAGCTAAACGTGTATAGCCATCAAGCTTCATCCAAAATCTCCCGAATTTTTTTCATGCTAGCTAGAGAAATCTGACCAGGGGCACTAGCCTCATCCAGACTAGCAAAGGACCAGCTAGAACCTGTCACATCTGCAGTGATACGAGAGACCTTGCCCACCTTGCCCATAGAAATAGTTACATATTCCTGCTCAGGATTGAGGGTTTTAAAGCCTCGTGTATAGTTCATCAAGTCTAGCACATCCTGCTCCGTATGAGCCATCACCGCAACCTTAACAAGTTTTGGATTTAGGCTCGTCAACTCTGACAAGATTTCCATCATATTTTCAGGTGTTTCTTGGAAATTATGGTAACTCAAAACAAGATTTGGGAAGTCCAGCATTTCCTCAAAAACATCCTTGTAGCTATAGTACTCAAAATCAATATAATCTGGTTGATAGAGTTGCGCCACTTCCTTGATTAGATGGATATATTCTTCTGGAGAAAGGTCGATTTCTCCCCCTTCAGAGCGAGTTCGCAATGTGAAAACCAATTCACGACCTGCAAATTTTTCAAAAATAGCTGGAGCTACCTGCAAAATCGCTTCTTTAGGCAGATAGTCGGCACGCCATTCAATAATATCAGCATCTTGATACCTTGTGGCATCCAGAGCCTGAGCCTCCTCTAAACTCCTTGGCATTACTGAAACGATTAATTTCATTTACTAACCTTCATACTAATCACCTTGAGGTAATTACTACTTTCATCTTTTTTATTATAGGCGAAATCTGCTGGAAGACCGTATTTATTTAAAATCTGGTAACTTCTTCCTGCAAAGCCTTTATCAATTTGTTCTGTAAATTTCTGGCGGGAAACATTGGCAGCATTGGTACTGGCAATGATAATTCCTCCCGGATTTAAAATATCAAGACTCTGGGAAATCAACTTGTGATAATCCTTGGCCACAGAGAAGGTCTGTTTTTTGTTCCGAGCAAAGCTAGGCGGATCTAGGACAATCACATCGTAGGTCAAGCCTTTGCGTTTGGCATACTTGAAATATTCAAAGACATCCATGACCACAAAACGGTGGTCATCTGTACTGATTCCATTTGCCTGAAAATGCGCTTGAGACAATTCTCGTGAACGTTTGGCTAGGTCAACCGAAGTAGTCTGGCTAGCTCCCCCCATGGCCGCAGCCACGGAAAAGGCAGCTGTATAAGAAAACATATTGAGCAAGGATTTACCCATAGCCAAACCATCCACTAAACTACCGCGAACTTCATGCTGGTCTAGGAAAATCCCTGTCATCAAGCCATCATTCATAAAGACCTGATACAAGACACCATTTTCCAAAACAGTGAAAAAGTCAGGTGCTTCTTGACCATAAACATGGGTTGATTCATAGTCCAAACCCTTAAAGCGTATTTTCTCATAGGCCCCTAACACCTCAGGAAAAACCTGTCTAAAAGCTTCTGAGATAACCTTGCGAATCTGATAAACATAAGAGTTATACCAAGAAAAGACGACATAGTCACCATAGAGGTCCACTGTCAGACCCCCAAAGCCATCTCCCTCTTGATTAAAGAGACGAAAGGCAGTTGTCAAATCATCTTGATAGTAGGCGCTTCTCTTTTCTTTAGCTTGTCTAAACAGCGTTTCAAAGAAAGCTTGATTGAAGGCCACCTTGTCCTTACTAACAAACCAGCCCAAGCCCTTGTTTTGCTGCGAAAGGTAGGCAGTTCCAAGAAAGGTTCCTTCCTGACTCTGCACTTCTACTTCCTGATTCTTAAGATTGACATTCTCAAGATCACTGGCTTCTAGTAAAACTAGCCCCTTAGCGAGCTTCTTTTCAACCCTTTTGCTGACTCTTATTCTATTCATAACTACTATTATATCAAACTTTTAGCCAATTCTCAAAAAAGAAACTACCCTTGCTTTTTTACTCTTCTTTTAAAAAATGGTATACTAATACTAATAAAAAATTAGGAAGTAAATATGTGAAAAGCAATTTTAACAAAATCCAAAAAGCCATGGGTACCAGACTGGGTTTTGTCCTAACCCTTTTAATCCTCTATTGGCTCAAAACCTTATTAGCCTATACCGTTGACTTTAATTTAGATATTCAAGTGGGCAAGTTGCAGGGAAATTACCTTGCCTTTATCGCCTTTTTCAATCCCCTTCCTTTGGGGCTACTCCTGCTGGCTCTAGCCCTCTATGCTCGCTCAACCAAGATTTTTTATGGTCTGAGTATAGCTATTTATAGCCTTTTATTCATTTGGCTTTATTCCAACGTCTTTTACTATCGAGAATTTAGTGACTTTATCACGGCTAATACCATGAAGGTGGTCAGCAAGGTGTCTGTCGGCACTGCAGAACTAGAGTTACTGCGTCCTTGGGATTTCATCTATTTTATGGATTTCCCACTGCTGGCTTTCCTTTTCTATAAAAAACTTATCCAGCTGGACAGGAGACCTTTCAAATTCCGCTCCAGTGTTGCAATCACTGCTCTCTCGGCCCTGCTCTTTTCTGCTAATCTTTTCTTAGCTGAAATTGAGCGTCCCGATCTCCTGTCGCGAGGATTTTCGAATTATTATGTTGTTCGTGCCCTTAGTTTACCAGCCTTTTTAGGCTATAGTGCCAACCAATCCTACAGTGCCAACAAGGAACGTGCTAAAGCCTCTGAGACTGATCTTCAACCTATTACAGATTATATTCGAGAGCATTCGGCTAAACCCAATCCAGACTATTTTGGCTTGGCCAAAGGAAAAAATGTGATTTATCTCCACTTGGAGAGCTTCCAGCAATTTCTTCTTGACTATAAACTCAACCTAGATGGAACTGAGCATGAAGTCACTCCCTTCCTAAATTCACTCTACCATTCGCAATCTACACTAGCCTTTTCGAATATCTTTAACCAAGTCAAGGCTGGGAAGACCTCAGATGCGGAAACCATGCTGGAAACTGGTTTGTTTGGACTTGACCAAGGTTCCTTCATGGTCAACTATGGAGGTACCAATACCCAGCAAGCTGCGCCTTTTATCCTATCAAAAAACGGCTACCAATCAAGTGCTGTCTTTCACGGCAATATCGGGACCTTCTGGAACCGAAATACGACCTACAAGCAATGGGGCTACCAATACTTCTTTGATGCTTCCTATTTTACCAAGCAAGACAGTAGCAATTCTTTCCAATATGGTTTAAATGATAAAATCATGATGAAAGATTCTATCCAATATCTGGAGCATTTGCAGCAGCCTTTTTATGCTAAGTATATCACGGTGTCCAATCACTATCCTTATGCTAGCAATCTGACAGGCGATGAGCTTGGTTTCCCCTTGGCTAAAACCAAAGATGAAACGATCAATGGCTACTTCCAAACCGCCAACTATCTGGATAGTGCTATCAAGGCCTTCTTTGACTATCTCAAAGAAAGTGGCCTCTATGAAAAATCTATCATCGTCATCTACGGAGACCATTATGGTATTTCCAACTCCCGAAATCCTGAGCTGGCACCCTTGATTGGAAAGACTTCTGAGAACTGGTCTAATTACGACAATGCCATGTTGCAACGAGTGCCTTTTATGGTGGTCATGCCTGGTTATGAAAAGGGGCAAATCATCAATACCTACGGTGGACAAATCGATATCTTACCGACTCTCGAACACCTCCTTGGTATTGAGTCCAGTTCCTTTCTTCAAGTCGGCCAAGACCTTCTGTCTCCAGATCATCAAGAAATCGTTGCCTTTCGGACTGCCAATTCCTTCGTCACACCAAAATACACCAGCTACGACGGACGAACCTACTATACTGAAAGTGGTCTTGAAATCAGTAATCTTGATGAACAAACTCAGACTGAACTGGAAAGCGTTCGGCAGGCAGCCAGTCAACAACTGAAAATCAGCGACCAGATTCAAACTGGCGATTTGATCCGTTTCTACCAAGCAGATCATCTTGGAAAAGTTGATACTGAAAGTATTTCTTACCTCAATTCTTTACCAATTCTTCAAAAGATTGAGCAGGAAAAAGGTAGTCAGTCAACTAGTCTTTTTAGCCAACGACAAGGCAAAACTAGTACTGACCTTTTCAAGGCACCAAGTTACCAAGAACTCCATCCCGAGTCGGCAGAAACCGAATCAAAATCACAATAAAAGATGCTCTTCCGTCTTGGAGGAGCATTTCTTTTTATCAAATAAAATTCAACGAAAATCAAATAACAAACTAAGAAACTAACCTGTAAGATTGTAGGTAGAGAGGTTGTACCTGCAATATATGTCTGTCAAGTTTAGTGACGTAGATAGTAGAAGAAAGATGAGATGATAAATCAGCTTCAGCAGGTATCTGGAAAATTTGATTTTATAGAGAAGCCTTTTGTTACAAACTCAATATACTATCAATAAATAATATTATAGAAGCAAGAATAATTAAAATTTCACCTATTTGCATCATTCTATTTCGAACTCTAAATATATGTTCTATCAAAAATACTTGGATCACACACATTATAGGAATGAAAGTTTTTGAAATTGAAAAATATCCCAATAAATAAACTATAAACAACAAAAATAGAACTATATTATATTTCTTATTCAAAACATTCCTCCCTATATATGTTTGATTACCAATCTTAATCATTTACAACTACATTATAACAAACGACAAAATTCTTGTTAACAAATATTGCCATTTTTTAAAATTTTTTGTGATTCGAATGTGATAAACTACTTTGTGTACGATAAACTATGAACCTTTTGTGCCATATTTTTCTCCTTTCGCTTTACAATTGGCTTGAACACCTTTATTGTATCGCGTTCGGAGTTTTTTGGTATAACCTTCGACGCGCACCCGCATAGCGAGTGGTTTTTTTGTCTCGCACCTAACGGAGCGAGACGGACTGAAAGTCACATAATTAAAAAGTTGGAGCTCAACACTCCAACAATTGCTATTAAAATGTTTGGCGTTTTGCTTTACGCTCTGCACGACCGCGAGCGCGATTTTCAGCACGCTTGGTTTTGCGACGTTTTTCATCAACCGCCCATTTAATTTTTTTCTTATAACCTGGTTTGACTTTTTTCTTTTTCTTTTTAACCAAACCAATCATTTCGATATCAAGTTTATCTTGTTTTTTCTCACGGTTGGCACGACGATCACGGTCATAAGTATCTTGAAATTCCCCGTCTTTGACCATCTTCGGAGTAAATTTAATTCCTAATTTCTCCAACTCACGGATATCCGAGTCATCACTTGGCTGGTAAAGGGTAATAGCTGTACCTGGTAGGCCGTTTCGTCCAGTTCGACCAACACGGTGCACAAAGAAGGATAAATCTTGTGGAATGGCATCATTGATGACATGACTAACACCTTCAATGTCAATTCCACGCGCTGCCAAATCTGTTGCGACAATATACTCAAAATCCAGATTTTTCACTTGATTCATGATACGCTTGCGCTCACGAGGGGCAATATCCCCATGAATTTTTGCCACCTTCAAGCCTTGAGCAGTCAGATATGAATGTAATTCATCAGCACGCGTTTTAGTGTTAACAAAAATCATTGCCAAATAGGGTTGCATCAACTGAGTCAACTGGTAAATTTGAGCATTCTTGTCACGTCCCTTAGTAGAAATCAACCAATTATCAATGGTATCAGAAATGACCGTTTTGGTCTTGATTTTCTCCATGACAGGATTTGATAAGTATTTTTTCAAGAATGGTTGCAGTTTTTGTGGAATAGTCGCTGAGAAGACCATGAATTGCAGGTCTTTTGGAAGGCTTCCAGCAATCTTATCAACAGTTTCTAAGAATCCCATATCCAAGGTCATGTCTGCCTCATCGACCACAAAGGTCTTAGCCTTGTGAATAGCTAGGTCACCAGACTTAACTAAGTCATAAATACGGCCTGGCGTTCCAATAACAATATGAGGCTGATTGCTTGCCAATTTCTCAATCTGGCGAGCCTTATCCGTACCACCCACATAATTAACCACACGAACTTCGACATCTGAGTGGGCAGCAATCTGACGGGCTGCTTGGTAAATTTGAGTAGCCAACTCACGACTCGGTGCAGTAATCACTGCTTGTACACTATCGCTGGCTTCATCTAGTTGCTGGAAAATCGGTAACAAGAAAGTGTGAGTCTTACCTGAACCTGTTTTTGATTCACCGACTAGGTCACGACCTGCCAAAACAATAGGAATCAACTTATCTTGCACCTCTGTTGGAGTTGTAAATTTCAGCTCCTCCAAGGCTTCTCTAATATAGTTTTTAAATTGAAATTTCGTAAATGACATAATATCCTCGATTCTATCTATCCTATCAATTATACCACATTTTATTCCATTTCAGTAATCCCACTTATTTAGGCTATTTCCAGTAACTTTTCTAGTCAGAAAAAGGCTGGAATTTGAGAATTCCAACCTCTTTTCATACTCAATGAAAATCAAAGAGCAAACTAGGAAACTAGCCGCAGGCTGTACTTGAGTACGGCAAGGCGACGTTGACGTGGTTTGAAGAGATTTTCGAAGAGTATCAGTCATTATTTCCAGTTTAAAATAGTATTCAAGCCATAGTGATCACTCACTTGCGGACTATTGTTGCCATCAAATACGACATGTAAATTTTCTACCGCTAACTCCTTGCTAGTAAAAACATAGTCGATTCGAAGGGGTTCTGTATTCCCCTTCCAGCCATCAATTTCTGGTGGAACAGTATAGTTACCGCTTTTCTCTTGAGCAACTTCAAATGCGTCTTGTAAGTCTAATGGACTAGCTAAAATAGCTTGGTAGCCTTCCTGTCCAGCCGGATTGTTGAAATCTCCAGCTAGCAAAAGCGGCTTGTTCAATTCTTTCAAGACAGCCTCAAATCGTGCCCATTCTTCTTGGAAACCTTTATCCCACCAAGAAAGGTGGACACTTGCAACTGCAAGATCCTGACCATCAACTACAGTTTCAGCCAAGGCAACACGGCGAGTATGATAGTCTGTTGGATCATCCACATCTGAAACTAAAATTTCTCTGGGTTCAATAGATGTTTTAGACAAGATAGCTACACCTTCATGGTAGCGATCATAACCGATATGGTTATAGGCCCAAGTCCAGTAGTAATTTTTCCCTTGCTCAGACAACTTTTCAACCAAGAGTCTAACATAGTGATCTTGGTGAATAGGCTCAGCTGCTGGCAAAGCTTGATAAAGGTCATTAATCTCCACCTCTGGAGAGGTGATTTCCTGATTGATTTCTTGGAAACAAATCAAATCATAGTCCTTTTCAAGAATATCCTCAAGCAAAATCTGGAATTTTTCCTCAGCTTCTTTTTCCATCCAACTGTGAGTATTGAGTGTTAAAAATTTCATGCTTTTCTCCCAAAATAAGAGGTTGGAATACAGCTTCCAACCTCAAGTATATTACAATTCTACTTTAGCAACTGCTGTTTTAGCTGCAAGAGAACCTGTTTTTTCTAATTTAACTGATTTAATTGCATCACCATTTGTGAAGACAACTACTGTTGAAGTTTCACGTCCTGCTGCACGGATAGCATCCAAGTCAGCTGTGACAAGAAGATCTCCTGCTGCAACTTTTTGTCCTTCAGCAACATGAACTGTAAATGGTTTACCTTCAAGACTTACTGTGTCCAAACCAATGTGAACCAATACTTCAAGACCTGCTTCAGTCACAATACCAAGAGCATGTTTTGTTGGGAAGATGCTTGATACAGTACCTGAAACTGGAGATACAATGTTTCCATTTGCAGGTTCTACTGCAAATCCATCACCCATCATTTTTTGAGCAAATACTGGATCTTTTACTTGTTCCAAAGCAATAACTTGACCGTCTGCTACTGAGTAAACTTCCTCAGTAAGACCTTTGAAGTGAACAGTGTTTTGTTGTGCTTCAGTCATTTGGCTTGGAAGAGTTTCAGGAATGATTTCACCTGAATCAAGGATATCTTGGATATCAGATTTCAATACGTCTGCTTTTGGACCGTAGATAGCTTGAACCCCTTGTCCTTTCATGACAAGACCCATAGCTCCTTCTGCTTTCCATTGCTCTGCATTTCCTACTTTATCTGCATCTTTAACAGTTACACGAAGACGAGTCATACATGCGTCAACATCAACGATGTTTGCACGTCCACCAAGAAGGTTGATAATGTTTACAGCTTGAGAGCCTGCTGCAACTTTCACTTCGCTGCTAGATTCTTCTGAACCTTCAGCAGTTTCGTAGTTTCCGTTACGCCCTGGAGTTGCGTAGTTGAATTTTTGAATCATGAAGTTTGCGATAAAGTACATGATTACAGCAAAGAGAACAGTTACCCAGATAAAGTTAACGAGATCCATACCAATACCAGCATTAATTGCTAGTGGTGTACGAGTCAAGAATTCAATTGAACCGAATGAGTGGACACGTAGGTTTACTACGTCAGCCATAGCGAAGGCAGCACCTTGAACAAGTGAGTAAACAAGATACATAGGTGTTGCTACAAACATGAACATGTATTCGATTGGTTCAGTAACCCCTGTCAAGAATGTTGCAAGAGCTGTCGCAATCATCATACCTTTATATTGATGTTTCTTATCAGCATCGACATTACGGTAGATAGCCACAACCACACCCATCAAGATACCGAATGAACCGATCATTTGTCCAACTTTGAAACGAGCTGGGTGAACAGTATCTAACAATTGTTGGTAGTGACTTGCATCTGTACCTTTAAGGTTAACAAGGTCTGTTACCCATGCAAGCCATAGTGGGTCTTGACCAAATACTTGAGTACCTTTAGCTGCACCAGTTAAAATGTCATAAGTACCACCAAGAGCTGTATAGTTCATTGGGATAGTCAACATGTGGTGAAGACCAAATGGCAAGAGCAAACGTTCCAATGTACCATACAAGAATGGTGCAAGGATTGGAGCAGTTTCTTGTGAGTTGGCAATCCAGATACCAAAGCTATTGATACCTGTTTGAACTACTGGCCAGAAGGCAGCAAGTAGAATTGCAGCGATTGCTGAACGAAGGATAACTACAAATGGTACGAAACGTTTCCCGTTGAAGAATGAAAGTGCATCAGGAAGTTTACGGAAGTTGTAGTATTTGTTGTAAGCAGTTGCCCCTACAAAACCTGAGATAATCCCTACGAATACACCCATGTTCAAGGCTGGAGCTTCAAGAACACTGATAAAGTAATCAGCAACTTTGATTGAACCACCAAAGAAAGTAGTTACCATAGCATCTGGATTTTTCAACATATCGCCTGATACACCAAAGATTGTACCAGTGATACGGTTAATCAAGATGAAAGCAAGACCAGCGGCGAAAGCACCACCAGCACGTTCTTTAGCCCAGCTTCCTCCAATGGCTAGGGCAAACAAAATATGAAGGTTACCGATAACCCCCCAACCGATTTGCTCTAAGACACCACCAGTAATAACGAGTGGAGCAAAGTTAGGGTTAATCATCACGATAGACTTACCGATTGAAATCATCAAACCAGCAGCCGGCATAACCGCGATAACCACCATCAAAGCCTTACCGAATTTTTGCCAAAATTCGAAAGACAAGACATTTTTGAATGTATCTTTCATCATTCAAATCTCCTTTATTTTTATTTAGGCAAACGTTTTACGAAAACGTTTGCACCTTTTATGATTTAATTATACCACTTTAATTTTTTTTGTAAAGGCTTTTACAAAAAAAATTACACTTTTTTCAAAAAATTTTCTAGTGCCAAATTTCAAGTTCAAATTAGCCATCAAGAAGTCTTCTCTGAGCGACTTCTTGATACTCTTCGAAAACCTCTTCAAACCACGTCAGCGTCGTCTTACCGTATATATGTGACTGACTTTCTACAACCTCAAAACAGTATTTTGAGCATCCTGTGGCGAGCTACCTAGTTTGCTCTTTGATTTTCATTGAGTATTAGAAGTCCCTTTTCTAAAATTTTTGTAGCAAAAAAGGAGATTTTGCAATCTCCTCATAAAAGTAATTATTTTACCTAAATCTTCAAGAATCGGCGCATGGAAATTCCTGACCCCAGTGAACCAATAAAAATTCCAATCACAAATAGTAGGGCAATCATCAACGGACTAAATAAATCTGGACTAATCATGGATAGATTTTGTCCTACCAACGATTTATTGACAGATTGGTAAACCATTTGATAAACAATAAAGACTAAAACAGATGGTGCGATAGCTCCCAATAAACCGATAAAGGCTCCTTCTAACAAGAACGGTCCACGGATATAACTGTTTTTAGCTCCGACCAAGCGCATGATTTGAATTTCGCGACTGCGGGAAATAATGGTAATACGAATGGTATTTGAAATCAAGAAAACTGCGACAAAAATTAACAAAGCTGCAATCCCTAGTCCCCAAACACGGATAAATGAGGCTAACTTGAAGAGTCTTTCTGTATTGGCACCGCCATCTTGAACCTCAGAGACACCTTCAATTTTTTTAGCACCTTCGGCTATAGTTTTTACATCATTTGGAGTATTTGCCTCTACAATATAGGCATCATAGAGAGGATTGGCATCTCCTTCAAAGATTTTCCAGTTATCTCCCATTGTCTCGGTTAACTTTTCATATTGTTCTTCTTTACTTGAAAAGGTAACACTCTTAACAGTAGACATGTTCTTCAAAGAATCATATACCTTGTGGTAGTCATTATTTGTAACAGTTTGACCTTCTTTTTCAATTGTCTGACTGTTATCTTCCACATCCTTTCGGATATAAACTACTACACGGACATTATTTTCAATATCTGTAGCTAGTTTCGCTGTATTGAAAATAACAGAAGCAAATATTGCCACCAAGGTCAAAGTAATCATGACTGAACTGACAGCAGCTACTGTCATCCAACCATTTCGTTTCAAACTTTTTAAGGCTTCAAATAAATGGCGAAAAAATCTACTAATCATCGTATCCATACTCTCCTTTTGATTCGTCACGAACGACACGGCCATTTTCAATGGCAATGACACGGTGGCGCAAGGTATTTACAATCTGGCTATTATGAGTCGCCATCAAAATAGTTGTCCCTTGTAGGTTAATCCGTTCCAAGAGATTCATAATTTCCCATGAATTATCAGGATCCAAGTTTCCTGTTGGTTCATCGGCTATCAATACTTTGGGATTATTTACAATGGCACGTGCAATCGCAATCCGCTGTTGCTCTCCACCTGAGAGCTCATTGGGGAAAGAACGAACCTTGTGCTTCAAGCCAACCAAGTCTAAAACTTCCATCACACGTTTTTTGATATTACGGCGATTTTCCCCGATTACTTCCATAGCGTAAGCAATATTTTCATAGACCGTTTTCTTTGGCAAGAGTTTATAATCCTGGAAGACAACCCCAACACTACGACGTAGAAGTGGAACATCTTTCTTTTTAATCTTAACCAGATTAAAACCAGCAACTGATAGGCTTCCTTTATCGATTTTTACTTCACGATATAGAGAACGAATGAAGGTTGACTTCCCTGCTCCTGAAGGTCCTACAATGTAAGCAAATTCCCCTGGTTGAACACTGACCGAAACACCGCGTAGAGCAGTCGTTCCGTTGTCGTATTTTTTGACGACATCTCTCATTTCAATGATTGACATGTGACTTCCTTTCTATATTAGCTAATTCGCCACTTGAGATAGGCATCGATAAAACCATCTAGGTCCCCATCCATAACCTTATCTACCTGAGCAACCTCAAAGCTAGTTCGGTGATCTTTTACCATAGTATAAGGTGTGAAGACATAAGAACGGATTTGGCTTCCCCATGTGATTTCTTTTTTCTCACCCTTGAGGGAATCTACCTCCGCAGCTTTCTTCTCTTGCTCCATTTGATAGAGCTTAGCCTGCAACATCTTCATAGCTCGATCTCTATTTCCATACTGGGTCCGATCCACTGTTGATTGGACAACAATTCCAGTTGGAATGTGGGTTAAACGTACACCTGTTGAAACCTTGTTGACGTTTTGTCCACCGGCACCACCTGAACGGAAGGTATCCATCTTGATGTCATCTTCCCTGATTTCCACTTCAATGGTATCGTCCAACTCAGGCATCACTTCTACAGATGTGAAAGAGGTATGGCGACGTTTAGCAGAGTCAAACGGCGAAATTCGCACCAAACGGTGAACTCCCATTTCTGACTTGAGAAGACCATAGGCATTAGGCCCTTCAAATGATAAGGTCACTGACTTGATACCAGCTTCATCCCCTGCTTGGTAATCCAATACTTCCACTTTAAAGCCTTTGGCATTGCCATAGCGAGTATACATACGCAGCAACATATCACCCCAGTCCTGAGCCTCTGTACCACCAGAACCTGGATGGATTTCCAAGATGGCATTGTTGTGGTCATAAGGTTCCGACAAGAGAAGCGTCATCTCATAGCTGGTCATCATCTTATCAAGTTCGGCTAACTGCTCTACCAGTTCTTCTTGAACCGACTCGTCTTCTGCTAAAAAGTCTAATAAAATTTCGACTTCATCCTGCAATTCTTCCATTTTGTGGAAGGTGTTGTAGGTGTTTTTTAATTCATTTAATTCTTGCGACGTTTTTTGGGCCGCGATATTATCGTTCCAAAAATCAGGTTCTGTCATCTTATTTTCCAAGATGGCAATCTCTTCCTCTAGACCTTCTAGGTCAAAGAGACCCCCTGAAAGAAGCTAATTTTTCACGATTTGCGTCAATTTTCTGACGGATTACTGAAATGTCCATAAATACTCCTTTTTTACATCATTTCATTATAGCATATTTTATCATTTCTTTCCATCTTTTGCTATAATCCCTTTTTTATGAAAAAAGAACCTATGAAAAAAGAAGCCTTTGGGCTTCCCTTCTTACAAGACTTTTGCTGAAGTGCGAGTGATTTCTTCCACTTGAATACCATTTGCTTCAAATTTTTCTTTCAAGGCTGGTAAATCAATTGATCCATCGATTTGCACTTCGATAATGACCTTACCATCCTTACGCGGAATATTGACTGTATGGGAGATATTCAAATTTTCTTCAACGATTAGAGAAACAATCTTACCAAGGACACCGACTTCATCTTCTGTAACAAAGCGCACACGAATTCCTTCTTCACCATAACCAGCAATTTCAAGAAAGGCTTGGAAAACGTCACGGTCCGTAATAACTCCGTATACTTGATGATTATCTACGACAGGAAGAATACCAATCTTGTTTTTCAACATCAAATAAGTTGCATCCTCTAGACTCGCATAGCCTGAAACAGTGACAACATCGCGAATCATGACATCTTTTACTTTTGTCTTATTTAGAAGATAATTCATCTCATAGATAGAAAGACTGGTTGCTTTTGATGGACTAGCTTGCGCAATGGTTCCCTCAGTTACCAAACCAACCAATTGATCATTTTCGATAACAGGCAAGCGGTGCAACCCTTGCTCTCTCATCAAATCTGCTGCATGAGATACTGTTGTATCTGGACTAATGTACACTACCTTGCGGGTCATAAAATCTTTAACTGCCATGAGACTTCTCCTTTTCTATTCTTATCCCTATTATACAATCTTTTTGTAAATCTATCAAACGCTTACATTTCTTTTTCAAAATTCAGAAAAGTATGAATAAGCTAGCAAAAAGAGCTCTAAAATCGAGCTCTCTGAATGAAGGTAAGATACGTTTCATTCGATTTTTTAAATTATTAGAAATTAACCTTTTAATGTAGATGATGATTACTTCGTAATCTCCATCTGCAACCTAAACTAGTCTCCCAGACTAGTTTAGCCACCTAGATATGCTTTTCTGACTTCTTCTGATGAGGCGAGTTCTTTTCCTGTTCCTGATAGAACGATTTTTCCTGTTTCCAATACATATCCTCGGTCAGAGATTGCGAGTGCTTTATTGGCATTTTGTTCAATCAAGAGGACAGTTGTTCCTTGCTTCTGGATATCTTGAATGATATCAAAAATCTCTTGGATAAAGATTGGGGCAAGTCCCATTGATGGTTCATCTAAAAGAAGAAGTTTTGGTGTTGACATAAGAGCACGTCCCATGGCAAGCATTTGTTGTTCCCCTCCTGAAAGAGTGGCTGCATCCTGGTTCTTGCGTTCTTCAAGACGTGGGAAGCGTGAAAAGACCTTCTTCAAGTTAGCTTGATTTTCTTCACGATTTTTCTTTAAGAAAGCTCCCATTTCAAGATTTTCCATAACAGTCAAGCCAGGGAAGACGTGGCGTCCTTCTGGTACTTGTGAAAGACCACCTGCCACGATTTTTTGAGCTGGCATTTTTTGGATTTCTTGACCTAAAAATTCAATCTTTCCTGAGCTTGGTCTAACTAGACCTGACAAGGTACGGAGAATGGTTGTTTTACCTGCACCATTGGCACCGATAAGGGAAACAACTTCTCCTTCATTCACTTCAAAGCTTACATCACGGACTGCTTGGATCATACCGTAATGTACAGAAAGATTATCAACTTTTAACATAGACATTAGGCTTCACCTCCTAAATAAGCTTCGATAACGCGTTTATTGGTCTTAATTTCGTCTGGAGTTCCTTGAGCAATTAAACGGCCATATTCAAGTACATAGATACGTTCTGTTACTTCCATGACCAGATTCATATCGTGTTCAATCAGCATGATCGTAATCTTAAATTCATCTTTGATACGACGAATTAACTCAGTTAATTCTGCTGTTTCCTGCGGATTCATACCTGCGGCTGGTTCATCTAAAAAGAGAATTTTAGGTTCCGTAGCGAGGGCACGAACAATTTCCAAACGACGTTGTTGTCCGTAGGCAAGGTTTTTAGCAAGAGTTTCTGCATCACCATCTAAATCAAAGATTTTCAGCAATTCCAAAGCTTTAGCTTTTAATTCTTTTTCACTCTTGTAAAAAGCTGGTAAGCGTAAGAAACTAGCAAAAACATGTTGTTTGTGATGGTTGCCAAAGGCAATCAAAACATTGTCTAAAACTGTTAAATCTTTAAAGAGACGGATATTTTGGAATGTACGTCCAAGTCCCAAAGAAGCAATCTTATAAGGTGCCTTTCCATTCAAAAGGTGACCATCAAGGGTAACTGTTCCCTCACTTGGTTCATAAACACCGGTCAAAAGGTTGAAAAGAGTGGTTTTCCCAGCTCCGTTTGGACCGATGAGTCCAACCAATTCCCCTTCGTTCAATTCAAGAGTCACATCTCCAACAGCTGTTAGACCGCCAAAATGTTTGGTTAACTGTTTTACTTCAAGTAATGCCATTAGTTTTGTTCCTCCTTCTTAGATTTTTTAAAGAAACGTGATAGACTCAATTCCCATGTTCCAAGGAGTCCACCTGGTCTGAAAATCATTACCAATACCAAGGCCAAAGCATAGATAATCATACGAACGCTAGCAACATCTTGGAGAAGCATATTCAAAATTCCAAGAACAATAGCCGAAACAATGGCACCTGTAATTGAACCAAGGCCTCCAAATACAACAATGATCAAAACGTTGATTGAGTTGATGAAAGTGTAATCTTTCGGTACAACTGAACCGATAAATCCTGCCTGAAGTGACCCTGCAATACTTGCAGTAATAGCACCAAAGACAAAGGCGATGATTTTAATCTTAGTCGTATTAACCCCAACTGACTCAGCAGCGATTTCATCCTCACGAACGGAGAGGGTTGAACGACCAATTGGACTACGCAAGAAGTTCAAGGTTGCAATGGTTGTAATCACGACAAAGAAGTAAACCATTTGCCAAGTTGTAAAGTTAGGAATTCCCAAGATACCTGCCGCACCATTTGTAAGGCTTCCGCCATTGATGATAAAGATACGGATAATTTCAGAAACACCAAGAGTCGCTACCGCAAGATAGTCCCCCTTCAAGCGTAAGGTTGGAATTCCGACAAGTAAGGCAACTGCTCCTGAAAGCAAAGCTCCTATCAGCATAGCTCCAAAGAAGGCACCGTAGGTTGGTGATTTAGAACCAATAATAGCTGCTACATAGGCACCAATCGCCATGAAACCAGCATGACCAAGTGAAAATTGACCTGAAAAACCAACGATTAAGTTGAGACCAACAGCCAGAATAATATTAATTCCGATTTGTTGTAAAATCTGTACATAGAATAGATTGAGTACTCCGACTGAAACCAGTACACTAATCAAGCCATAGCCAGCTAACAAAAGGAGTAACCATAGAATATTAACTTTTAAATTTTCTTTCATCGTTTACACCTTCTCTTTCACATTTTTACCAAGGATACCAGCTGGGCGGACAATCAAGATCAACAACAAGATTCCATAAACAATGGCATCACGGAAGTCTGACATCCCAAAGGCTGTCGCAAAGGTTTCCAATAGACCAATGACAAAGCCACCAAGAGCCGCACCAGGAATGATTCCGATACCACCAAGTACCGCGGCAACGAAAGATTTAAGACCTGGAGTAACCCCCATCAAAGGCTCAAGAGAGTTATAGTAGAGGGCAATCAGAACACCAGCAGCACCCGCAAGAGCTGAACCCAAAGCAAAGGTAAAGCTGATAGTACGGTTTACGTTGATTCCCATCAATTGCGCTGCATCGCTATCTACAGATACAGCACGCATGGCTTTCCCCATCTTTGTTTTTTGGACAATAACCTGTAACAAAATCATCAAAATCAAGGAAATGGCCAAGATCATTAACTGCACGTTTGTTAGGCTAACTGGTCCCAAATCATAGCGAACTGTTTGAATCGCTTGAGGGAAAGCACGAGTATTAGCACCAACCAGATAGACCATCCCATACTCCAATAGGAAAGAAACCCCAATAGCTGTAATCAAAACAGCAATACGAGTAGAGTGACGCAAAGGTCGGTAAGCAAGAAATTCAATCACGACACCAAGAATGGCTGTCGCTAGCATCGCTACAATAAGAGCTACAAAGAAATTCATTTGGAAAGAATTAATCAAGAAATAACCGATAAAGGCTCCCATCATATAAATATCACCGTGGGCGAAGTTGATGAGCTTGATAATTCCGTAAACCATGGTGTACCCTAGGGCTAACAGCGCGTAAACACTACCTAGAATCAAACCATTTACTAGTTGTTGGAGCATAAAATTCACTCTTTCTATTTATAATTCCGAGGGTTTCCCCTCATTTTTTGATAGGTTATTATACTCAATGAAAATCAAAGAGCAAACTAGAAAACTAGCCGCAGGTTGCTCAAAGCACTGCTTTGAGGTTGTAGATAAGACTGACGAAGTCAGTCACATATATAATCCAAGGCGACATTGACGCGGTTTGAAGAGATTTTCGAAGAGTACTAAACATCGAAACAGGGAGTGAGTCCGAGGCTCATTCCCTATTTCAACATTTTCTATTATGGTTTTACAACTTCTGCTGCTTCAACCTTACCATTGTTCATGGTCATCATGTAAGCAGTTTTGACTGTGTTGTGGTCTGCATCGAAGCTTGTTTGACCAGTTACACCTTCAAAATCTTTTGTTTTAGCAAGATTATCCTTGATTTCACCTGAGTTTTTAGCACCTTTTGCTGCGTTTGCTACAAGGTGAACTGAGTCATAAGCCAAGGCTGCAAATGTTGAAGGCTCTTCATTGTACTTAGCACGGTATGCGTCAAGGAAGGCTTTTGCTTTAGCTGAAACTTCTACAGTAGTTGAGAAGCCTGAGATAAAGTAAATGTTTGATGCTTTTTCAGCAGTTGCTTGTTGTACAAACTCTTCACCGTTGAATCCATCACCACCAACGATTGGTTTGTCAATTCCCATACCACGCGCTTGGTTTACAATTTTACCAGCTTCAGTGTAGTAACCAGGAACGATGATAGCATCAAAATCTTTCCCTTTCATTTTTGTAAGGGCTGCTTGGAAGTCTGTGTCACCTGCTACGAAAGTTTCATCTGCAACGATCTCACCCTTGTAGGATTCGCGGAAGGCTTTGGCAATACCTTTAGCATAGTCGCTGGCATTGTCAGTGTAAAGAACAACTTTCTTAGCTTGCAATTTTTCAGAAACATAGTTTGAGATAATTTTTCCTTGGAAGCTATCTTGGAAAGTTCCGATAAAGAGGTAATCTTGACCTTTAGTCAATCCATCTTGCGTCGCACTTGGTGAGATCAATGGAACACCTGCTTTTGTAGCGTTTGCTACCGCAGCTGCAGTTGCACCAGATGTCGCAGGTCCTACGATTGCTGATACTTTAGATTGAGTTACAAGGTTAGTTGTTACTGAAGCAGCCTCTGCTGTTTCAGACTTGTTATCTTTATCGACTACTTCGATTTGTTTTCCATCGATACCACCTGCGGCATTGATTTCATCAACAGCAAGTTGGGCACCTTTTTGTTCAGATGTTCCGTAGGCTGCTACGGCACCAGTTTCCTCGAAGTTAAATCCGATTTTGATTGTCTTTTCCTCTACTGAGTTACCAGCAGTGTTGACTGCTCCAGACTTCACTTCTCCACAGGCTGCAAGAAGTGCTACACTTGCAAGCGCCACAAACGATAGGGCAAATTTTTTCTTCATCTTTTTTGTCTCCTTATTTCTTAAATAGTCTGTTAAGAATATACCGAATTATCAGAAAATTGTCAACACTTTTCTTTAAATTTTTATCTGATAACGTTTTCTTCTCGGTAAAGGTTGCCCACAAAGGGTGTTTCCAGCTCTTGGATATGACAAACTCTGACTTTTTTGATAAATTTTTCCTTGCTCAAGCGCCCGACCAATTGCTCCACTTCTTGAGTTGGAACATAGAGTTGTAAGTAACGATGTTTCTTGGAATGATAGGTAATATCTCCATAATCCTGCAGTTTTTTGGCATCACGATTATAGTAAAGATAGATAATCAAGCCAGATCGATTGACTTTTTCAAACATGATAAATCCTCTTTCTAAGAAATCTCTCCCTATTATACCAAAAAAAGCAAACCCAGTCGAGTTTGCCTTCTTTCATCATTAGTTCAATGAATTGTTGGCCATGATTTCATCAATAAAGCCGTATTCAAGTGTTTCTTGGGCACTCATCCAGTTATCGCGTTCTGCATCCGCATGGACTTTTTCGATTGACTGACCTGAATTTTCTGCCAAGATTTTTTCCAAGGTGTTACGAGTTTTAAGCAAGTGTTCTGCAGCAATCGCCATATCGGTTTGTTGAGTACCACCACCTGTACCACCCATTGGTTGGTGGATCATGTATTCAGCATTTGGAAGCATGAAGCGTTTGCCTTTTGCTCCACTTGATGCGATGACTGTACCCATAGATGCAGCCATCCCCATAACGATGGTTTGGACATCTGCCTTAATAAAGTTCATGGTGTCAACGATTGCCAAACCAGCTGAAACGGAACCACCTGGTGTATTGACATAAAGGTAAATATCCTTTGTACTATCTTGGGCATCCAAGAAAAGCAATTGGGCAATAACAGAGTTGGCCATATTGTCTTCAACTGGACCAGTCAGCATAATGATGCGGTCTTTTAAAAGACGTGAGTAAATATCGTAGGAACGTTCTCCACGGCTTGTTTGTTCAATAACTACAGGAATCATTTATTTCTCCTTTTGAGTTTTAATTTTGTTGGTCAAATGACTGAAGATAAGACTATTATAATATCTTGGTCAAAAAAGGTCAAATTTTTGCTCTGTTTTCATCAGACAGAAACAAAAACTCAACCCCCTTTCACGACAGGAAATTCTTTTCCAAGTCAATCTTCTTTTCGATCTTATTTCGTACCGAACAAGCGGTCCCCAGCATCTCCAAGACCTGGAACGATATAACCGTGTTCGTTCAAACGTTCATCCAAGGCTGCTGTAAAGATTTCTACATCTGGATGAGCTTCTTGAAGGGCTTTAACACCTTCTGGAGCAGATACAAGGCAAACAAATTTGATATTTGATGCGCCACGTTTTTTAAGAGAATCAACAGCCAAGATCGCTGAGCCACCTGTTGCCAACATTGGGTCTACTACAAAAATTTGACGTTGGTCAATATCTTCAGGCAATTTCACCAAGTACTCAACTGGTTGAAGCGTTTCTTCATCACGGTACATACCGATGTGACCAACTTTAGCAGCTGGAACCAAGCTCAAGAGCCCATCAACCATCCCGATACCTGCACGCAAGATTGGAACGATGGCCAATTTCTTACCTGCCAATTGTTTTTGAACTGTTTTTGTGATTGGTGTTTCGATTTCCACATCTTCTAGTGGAAGATCACGAAGTACTTCATACCCCATCAACATTGCAATCTCATCTACTAGCTCACGGAAAGCTTTTGTAGAAGTATCTGTACGACGCAAGATTGACAATTTGTGTTGAATCAGTGGATGATTAATAACTTCAATTTTTCCCATTTTTGGAATTCCTTCTTTCAATTTATTCTTCTTATTATACCAAAAAACGGTTTAAAAATCTTTCTAAACCATTTATTTTTGATAATTTTTACATTAGATCTGCCTCTTTAAGAGCTGTCTGTACGGTCTCAAGTGGTAACTGAGTCAATTCTGTTCCCTTTTCTTGATAGAGGTATTGGGCGTAGTCATCCATTAGGTACTGGTTGATATAAACCACACGCTTACAACCGACCTGAAGCAATTGTTTTGTACAGTTGAGACAAGGAAAATGGGTTACATAGGCTGTAAAGCCTTTAGGAACACCACGTTCTGCACCTTGAAGGATAGCATTGACCTCAGCGTGAAGGGTGCGAACACAGTGACCTTCAATGACCAGACATTCGTGGTCAATACAATGCTCGGTACCTGACACCGAACCATTATATCCAGTGGAAATAACCTTATTATCTTTTACCAAAATCGCGCCCACTTTGGCACGTTTACAAGTGGAACGATTGGCAATTAGTAATGCTTGAGCTGCAAAATACTCATCCCAGGCCAGTCTTTTTTCAGTCATATCTCTTCTCCTTTTTCTCTATTTTTTAAAAAATGGTAACCGTAAATCCGCTATCTTTTCAGCAGGTACCTTCATGCCATCCTTGATCCATTTTAGGAGGACAGAGACGATGGCTGAACTCCAAAAGGAATGAAGATAAGAGCTGACACCTTTTGATTTTCCATGGTATTTTTCTAGAAATTCCTGCATGGCTTGGACAAAGATTTTTTCCAGATGGTAATCTAAGGCCAGTTGAATCACTCTGGCTTCCTTTCTTGCTTCTCGGAAAAGGTGAACCCAGACCAGATAAAGGTCTGTCTTTAAATCATAATGATGCAACTGTTCCATAATATTGTGGACAGTTCGTTTAAAGACACTTTCTAAAATTTCCTCTTTGGAATCATAATTGCGGTAAAAGGCCGCACGCGAAACGCCTGCACGTTTGACCAATTCAGAAATACTAATCTTGGTCAAGTCCTTTTTTTCCAAGAGTTGCAAGAGAGCTGTTTCAATGGCTTCTCTGGTTAATAAATTGGATTCTTGGTTTGATTTTCTGAGATTTTCAAGAGACTTTTCAGAGATTCTACGTTCAGACATAACATTTTCTTTCTACTTGTCACAACAGACGGATGAGGCTTTTGTTTCAAGGGTTTTCATGATATAATTGTAAAAAAAGACAGAACCTTTGTCAATGTATAACTGACAAAGATGGAGAATTTCTATGACTTGGAAGATTATTGCTGACTCTGGTTGTGATTATCGTCAGTTAGCAACACCAGCTATTGACACGACCTTTGTGAGTGTTCCCTTAACCATTCAAGTAGCTGATCAGGTCTTTGTTGATGATGCCAGTCTTGATATTGACCAAATGATGGAAACCATGTATACAACTGCAGAAGCTTCAAAATCAGCTTGTCCAAGCCCAGATGATTATTTGCGAGCATTTGAAGGAGCAAAAAACATTTTCCTAGTAACCATCACAGGTACTCTTTCTGGCAGTCACAATAGTGCTCAACTGGCCAAGAATATTTATCTGGAAGACCACCCTGATACTAAGATTCATGTAATTGATAGTTTGTCTGCTGGCGGTGAAGTTGACTTGCTCGTAGAAAAATTAAATGACTTGATTGACCAGGGCTTATCTTTTGAAGAAGTGGTTGAAGCTATCACTGCCTATCAAGAAAAAATCAAGTTGCTCTTTGTCCTAGCTAAAGTCGATAACTTGGTGAAGAACGGCCGTTTGAGCAAGCTTATCGGTACAGTCGTTGGTCTTCTCAACATCCGTATGGTCGGGGAAGCTAGTGAAACTGGAACCCTCGAATTGCTACAAAAAGCAAGAGGACCAAAGAAATCGATTCAGGCAGCCTATGAGGAGTTAGTGAAAGCAGGATATGCTGGTGGTCGTATTGTCATGGCCCAACGCAATAACGAGAAATGTTGCCAACAGCTTTCAGAGCGAATCCGTGAAAATTTCCCACAGGCGGATATTAAAATTCTCCCAACCTCTGGTCTCTGCAGTTTCTATGCAGAAGATGGTGGTTTGCTGATGGGATATGAAATTGATTAATTGCATTCTTGACAAGAGGTGACCATCATCTCTTGTTTTTTTGTGGTACAATAGAGCTATGAAACATTTTGATACTATTGTCATCGGTGGGGGACCTGCTGGTATGATGGCTACAATTTCCAGTAGCTTTTATGGACAGAAAACCCTCCTCATCGAAAAAAATCGGAAACTTGGAAAAAAATTAGCTGGGACTGGTGGGGGACGTTGCAATGTAACCAACAATGGTAGCTTGGACGACCTGCTAGCTGGCATCCCTGGAAATGGGCGCTTTCTCTACAGTGTCTTCTCCCAGTTTGATAACCATGATATCATTAACTTTTTTACAGAAAATGGGGTTAAACTTAAGGTCGAAGACCACGGACGCGTCTTTCCTGCTAGTGACAAGTCTCGTACCATTATCGAGGCCTTGGAAAAGAAAATCACTGAGCTAGGTGGTCAAATTGCTACTCAAACCGAGATTGTTTCGGTTAAAAAGGTAGATGACCAATTTGTCCTTAAGTCAGCGGATCAAACCTTCACTTGTGAGAAACTCATTGTCACAACTGGTGGAAAATCTTATCCTTCGACTGGTTCTACTGGGTTTGGTCACGAGATTGCTCGTCATTTCAAACATACCATTACCGAGCTTGAGGCTGCTGAAAGTCCTTTATTGACAGATTTTCCACACAAGGCCTTGCAGGGAATTTCTCTGGATGATGTGACTTTAAGTTATGGCAAGCGTGTCATCACTCACGATTTGCTTTTTACCCACTTTGGTTTGTCAGGCCCTGCTGCCCTACGTATGTCTAGCTTTGTCAAGGGTGGGGAAATTCTCTCACTGGATGTTTTGCCTCAACTTTCTGAGAAGGACTTGGCTACATTTCTAGAAGAAAACCGGGAAAAATCCTTGAAAAACGCTTTAAAAACTTTGCTTCCAGAACGCTTGGCAGAATTTTTTGTGCAAGGCTATCCAGAAAAAGTCAAACAACTGACTGAAAAGGAACGCGAACAACTGCTCCAGTCTATCAAGTCCCTCAAAATCCCTCTGACCGGAAAAATGTCCCTTGCCAAATCCTTTGTTACCAAAGGGGGAGTCAGTCTTAAGGAAATCAATCCTAAAACTCTGGAAAGTAAGCTGGTACCTGGACTCCACTTTGCTGGTGAGGTACTGGATATCAACGCCCACACAGGTGGCTTTAACATCACTTCTGCCCTCTGCACTGGCTGGGTGGCGGGATCAAATTCATTCTAAATCTAAATTATTCAATGGCTAAATCAACCCCAAAAGAAAGGAAGTCCTTTGCAACATATTATCTTGTTAAGGGGAGTTACTCCTAATGGAAAAAATGCTATCCCTAAAATGTCTTATCTAGTAGATATCTTGACAGAAGCTGGTTTTCAACAAGTTCGAACCTATATTCAAAGTGGAAATATCATTCTTGAAAGTAACTTAGCTCTCGAAGAAATACGAGAACGTGTTCATACTCTGATAAAGGAAAATATTGGGGCCGACTTAAAAATGATAATCAAGAACAAAAGTGATTTTACAAAAATTGTCCAAGAAAACCCTTTTGGAGAACACTATCTTTATGACCGTATACACGTGATTTTTTATCAAGAATCTATTCAAAGTCTCCCTTTAGAAAAATTGAAAATTGATTACGGTGAAGAAGAAATTTGTATCGGTAACCATTGTCTTTACCTCTATCTCCCTAGAACTGCAAAACAAAAGAAACTCCATACCAACTATCTTGAAAAACTTTTTAATGTAAATTTGACCATGCGAAAACTAAATGTGGTAGAAAAATTATTAAGCAAGTAGTATTTGAATTTAGTAAAAATCGGAAGAATACTCCTCCGATTTTATTTTATATGAGTTTGGACATAGTGAGCAATGACATCTGATGTGTACTGGGCTGTTCCAGTTCCAAATTTGTCAATATTTTCCTTAAACTCTGGGTTATAAACGTATCCTTTACCGATATGACCGAAGACTTCAACGGAGCAGTCAAATCCATAAGTACGAATAGCTTGCAAGAGTTTGGCTGCTTCTTCTTGATTTTCGGTTGCTGTTACAGGAAGTCCAGCTTGAAGATTTTGTGCCAAGGTTTGAAAGACTTGGTTGAAGGCAGCCGTAGCCTCGTCTTCGTGACCTTTCTGGCGCTCTAGCGCTTGATCCATGACTTCTTGTCCATATTTCTCTACCGCCTCTTGGTGGTATTTTTGATGGTCTTGGTAGTTAAATCCAGCAAATTTCTCTTGAATGCTCATTTCTCTTTCTCCTTTTTGTTCTTGAATGGTTTTTTGCAAGGTGGAAATCAAGGTATCCAGATGTTGCCTTTCTCGAGTCAAATAGTCCAACTGTCTGGTCAAGTGAGGCAACAAATCTGTCCTTTCTTTCTTTAATAGCTCTGCTATTTTTTCTAAAGAAAAACCTAGATATTTGTAATAAAGAATGACCTGAAGACGTTCCAAATCCTCTTTACTGTAGATTCGATAGCCGTTTTCCGACTTTAAAGGAACCAAAAGTCCTATCTTATCGTAGTGGCGCAGGGTCTTGACAGAGACACCTGAAAGCTGCGCAGCTTCTTTTATATGGTACATGATTTCCTCCTTATACTCAATGAAAATCAAAGAGCAAACTAAGAAGCTAGCCGCAGGTTGCTCAAAGCACAGCTTTGAGGTTGCAGATAAAACTGACGTGGTTTGAAGAGATTTTCGAAGAGTATTACATTGATAGTATAACCCCTCCCCTTAGGTCAGAGTCAAGCGTTTTTGCGAAATTTTTTACTTTATCATAACATGAAAATGGTTTTCTTGACAGACCTTAGAAAACATGATAGGATAGTCAAGTCTATCGATCAAAAGAAACGCTCACTTTGAGTACTGATGAGGCTAGTTGTCAAGGGCAGTAGCTTTTTCTTTTGTAACACTAATTTTAGGAGTTTAACTATGTCTGAAAAATCGCAATGGGGTTCTAAACTGGGCTTTATTCTAGCATCTGCTGGTTCAGCCATCGGACTTGGTGCCGTTTGGAAATTCCCCTACATGACTGCTGCTAACGGTGGAGGAGGTTTTTTACTGGTCTTTCTCATCTCCACTATTCTAATCGGTTTCCCCCTATTGCTGGCTGAATTTGCTCTCGGCCGAAGTGCTGGTGTCTCAGCTATCAAAACCTTTGGAAAACTAGGCAAGAATAGTAAGTACAACTTTATCGGTTGGATTGGTGCCTTTGCCCTCTTTATCCTCTTATCTTTCTACAGTGTTATTGGAGGATGGGTCTTCATTTATTTAGGTATCGCTATCGGTAAAGCTCTCCACCTAGGCATTACCAATGACTATGCTCAGTTATTTACTTCAATCATTTCAAATCCAGCCATTGCCCTAGGAGCTCAAGCAGCCTTTATCTTATTGAATATCTTTATTGTATCACGTGGGGTTCAAAAAGGGATTGAAAGAGCTTCTAAGGTCATGATGCCCCTGCTCTTTATCATCTTTGTCGTCATCATTGGACGCTCTCTCAGTTTGCCAAATGCCATGGAAGGGGTTCTTTACTTCCTCAAACCAGATTTTTCAAAACTGACCAGTGCTGGTCTCCTCTATGCTCTGGGACAATCTTTCTTCGCCCTCTCACTAGGGGTTACAGCCATGCTGACCTATGCTTCTTACTTGGACAAGAAAACCAATCTAGTCCAATCAGGGATTTCTATCGTAGCCATGAATATCTCGGTATCCATCATGGCAGGTCTAGCCATTTTTCCTGCTATGTCAGCCTTCAATATCCAGTCTGAAGGGGGACCGAGCCTGCTCTTTATCGTCTTGCCTCAACTCTTTGACAAGATGCCTTTTGGAACCATTTTCTACATCCTCTTCCTCTTGCTCTTCCTCTTTGCGACGGTCACTTCTTCCGTCGTTATGCTGGAAATCAATGTGGGCAATATCACCAACCAGGACAACAGCAAGCGTGCTATGTGGAGTGCCATTTTAGGGATTCTGACCTTTGCCTTTGGAATTCCTTCAGCCCTATCTTACGGCGTCATGGCGGACGTTCACATCTTTGGGAAGACCTTCTTTGACGCTATGGATTTCTTGGTTTCCAACCTCCTCATGCCATTTGGAGCTCTCTGCCTTTCACTTTTTACAGGCTATATCTTTAAAAAGGCTCTTGCAATGGAGGAACTCCATCTCGATGAAACAGCCTGGAAACAAGGACTTTTCCAAGTCTGGCTCTTCCTTCTTCGTTTTATCATTCCTATCATCATCATCGTGGTCTTTATCGCCCAGTTTATGTAATCAAAAAGGACTTGAGTAGTGAACTCAGGCCCTTTCTTTTTATGGATGGCTAACAATCAATTCCAAACCTTGCCCTTCCAAGATCCAAGATTCAACATCACTTGGTAGGATAAAGTTGCTACCTTTTTGGATTGGATAGTTTTTACCATCAACAGTGAGCTGACCTTGACCAACTAAGACACTCAATAAGCTGTAGTCAGCTGTCTTTTCAAAGTCAACTTTTCCAGTAATTTCCCACTTGTAAACTGCAAAGAAATCATTGGATACAAGGAGAGTGGAACGCAAATCATCTGCTTTGATAGTCACAGGACGGCTATTTGCTGGCTCACCAATGTTCAAGACATAGATGGATTTTTCAAGATGAAGTTCACGCAAGTTGCCCTTGTCATCCTTACGGTCAAAATCATAGACGCGATAGGTGGTGTCACTAGACTGCTGGGTTTCAAGGATTAAAATACCTGCACCAATAGCATGCATGGTGCCACTTGGCACATAGAAGAAATCTCCAGCTTTAACTGGTACTTTTGTCAGCAAGGCATCCCAGTTCTTGTCCTCGATTTGCTGGCGGAGTTCTTCTTTTGACTTGGCATTATGGCCGTAGATAATCTCTGAACCTTCATCCGCTGCAATGATGTACCAGCACTCTGTTTTTCCGAGTTCGCCTTCATGCTCTAATCCATAAGCATCGTCTGGGTGAACTTGGACGCTGAGCCAGTCGTTGGCATCGAGGATTTTGGTCAAAAGCGGAAATACAGGTTCTGGACGATTGCCAAATAATTCACGGTGCTCTGCATATAAAGTAGCTAGATCTATTCCCTCGTAGCGACCAATGGCAACTTTAGAGACGCCATTTGGATGGGCTGAGATGGCCCAGTATTCTCCGATTTTTTCACTTGGAATGTCGTAGCCAAACTCATCACGTAGCTTGGTTCCACCCCAGATTTTTTCTTGCATAACTGATTGTAAAAATAATGGTTCTGACATCTTGATCTCCTGTCTGATTTTTCTTCCTTCATTATAGCAAAAAAAGAGTTCCATTTGAACTCTTTTTAACATCTTATAAAGTAGGGAGAAGATTTTGTAAAAATAGTAACGATATACTTTTTTCTTTGATAGAGACGAACATAAAAGACTCTCATAAAGCTAGCTGTAACTGGACTTTTTCCCCCAACTCTCATTCAAAAATTACTTTAATGAAGCATCTATTTTCATAAAATAAAAAGACTGAAAGCAGTCTTCTTTTTAAATCAAAGCTGTGATAGCCGTTACTAAACCAAAAACGATACCTGGTGCATTAGCAGCTGCAAGTGGAATATCTCTTTCCTTCTTGAAAAGACCATAGTAAACCCAGAGACTACAGTTGATAGCTGCGACTAGGGGCTGAATGAAGTTGCTTTTTTGACCTGCAAGATTATTCATGATTTGTGGGAAATATGACACATACATCATAACAGACATAAAGGTCGCTACCCAGCCCAACACTTTCATTTGTTTTTCAGACATTTTCAAAACCTCTTTTATTCTTTTATACTTTCTATTTTATAATTTAATACAAAAATAAGCAAGACTTTAAGACTTTTATTATAAAAATGTAAACTATCACAGTCTTGTAATAAGAAACAGACCGGATTGCTCCGATCTATTTGATCCATAAAATGTAAAAATGAATAGCTCTTGTCAATCAATGGATAGATTGATTGATAGTTTGATTGATTATCAGCAAGCCGTAGTTAATGATGTTAGCAATATCTTCAAGACCGTGCAAAATAAAATTTCCTACAATCAAACCTATAATAATTGAACAGATAATCATGGTCACACAGATTAGATAAACATCCTTTTTTTGCATCTCTTTCCTCCTACTATCTATTCATGGAGATATTTCAATCCCAACTTCCAATGAAATAAGAAAATCCACTTACTACAGCTGTTTAATCATATTTCTCCTTTCCATATCAGTTTCATTTTCTACTGTTATATTTTTATTATAAGATTTTAGGAAAACGCTGTCAACTATTTATATGCAATTTATTTATATTAAAAAAGACCGGATTGCTCCGATCTTTCAATAGTTCCTATTCTCAATTTCTGTTTTAAAAATAGCTAAGGTTAACGTCAAATGACTAAGAGCCTTATTTTATACGATAAAAATCAAGCACTAGACCAGCAGGACCTTTTACAAGCAAGGATTCTGTTCCCCAATCGGTTACAGTTGGACCGTTTAAAACCTGGATACCAAGTTCTTTCAACCGTTGGTAGTTCTGGTCTACATCCTCAACCTCTATATGAAGAATGATTCCTGACTGAAAATTTTCCAAAGGAACCAAATGATTTTGAGACAACATCAGACAGTGACTGCCAATCGTAAACTGAGCAAAACCATCATCAGCATAATCTGCCTGTTTATCCAAAATACGCTCCAAGTCAGCACAGACTTGGGGAACATCTGAAACGATAATATCTAATTGATTTAAATTCATTGGCTCTATAATATTTGTAG